>NZ_JBJHZX010000028.1:0-60272 GCF_045310515.1 Candidatus Clostridium eludens
ATATTAACATAATATAAATATTGAAGTGATAAATATAAGGAGAAATAACTCGTGAAAAATTATTATTGCCCTTTTGATTACTCTGATAATTACTATGGTGACTATGATGATTATGGTGACTATTTTAGAAAATCAAACGTTAGTCCAGAAACAATACAAGATCATATTGGTCGAGTTGTACTTATCAGCCTTAAATGGCATGGTACAATCACAGCTTGTATAGATAGTCACGACGGACATACAGGTGTAGTAACTTTAACTGTATTCACACACTTTGGTCAGGCACAACTTCGTATTCACTATAGCGCTATATTACGTATTACTCCTATTCGCGTAAGCCCTAACCAGGGTAAAATGCCAACTCATGAAAATCCGTCTCATGGTACAATGCCATCCCATGGTGCTCAGCCTAATGAAAATCCGAATAAAAGTGGATGGCAGGGCTCAAATAAAAATTGGAAGTAGTTACTTTAATTCCTTCTTTTACTTGAAGGCATGATTTATTAAACATCAAAATTAAAAACCTAGTAGAAAATCCTGCTAGGTTTTAACATACTTTATTTTAAGCCCTGTTCATAGGCTTCAACGATTTTCTTAACCATATTTCCACCTATAGAACCAGCTTCTCTGGCAGTTAAATCTCCATTATATCCATTCTTTAAATTTACTCCAATTTCCCGGGCTGATTCCATTTTAAGCTTATCTAAGGCTTCTCTAGCCTCTGGTACTAGTACTTTATTACTATCACCTGGCATAATCAACACCTCTTTCTAGAGCAATTTTTAATGCTACATTTAAAGTTTGTGCATTTCTATAAAAAATACTCTAGGTAATTAGATAGCTGCTTGGAAAATAAATATAAAATATGGTGAATTGGATATAATAATTAGTGCGCATAAGAATACTTTAAAGTCACTCATTATGTTCTAATTGGTAAAAGCCCTGGAGTTTGGCTTAGGGCTTTTATTATGAAAATTTTTATTTTATCTAAAGAATACCTTAGAATACCTTATATTTTAGTTGAGATTATTTCCTAATATATAAAACTATCCATATATTAATATAATTTTTATTAAATTATATTAATATTTTTGTTGATTTTCATATATTATATGTATATACTAAAGGTGTAACCTATTTTTTAGTATATGAGGTGATAGCCGATTATTTCAATTTATTTCAATAATTTTATCTACATAAAGAAGAGGGGGTATTGAGTTATATACCCTCTTGCTTTTTCCCTAAAATTTTATCTCTTTCTTTTTCAAAACTATCTATTATATCTCCCATAAATTTATAATTTATACCAGTATTTTCTATGTATATATTTTCATTATTCTCTTCTTCTTTTAAATAATTTAGGAATTGGCTTACTCTATCTAGCCTTATTTCTAGTTGTTTATTTTTCCTATCCTCTGTACTTATCAAATCAGTAAACGATTTTAATTTATCAAGATATTTTTTTGAGTTAATGCTTGTATCCTCGCATAATCTTTCTATATACGAAAACCTTTTAACTAATACGTTTAAATAATAATATCCTGCTGATGTAATTTTTATAAATTGGGCATCTTTACATGTTGTCCTATATCCAGCCTCTGATTCAATTAGTCGTTTATTAAGTAACAAGTCTAATATTTCTTCAAAACTACTTTTGCTGTTACATATAATATTAAAATCGGAATATATCGAATCTATGGAAATAAATCCTTTACCCAATACACTACTCACAGTAACCTTATCCCAAAGATAACGCAATATTCTTAATTTAGTAAAATGAGAATAAAAGCCATCATTATCAATTTCAATTATATTTATAAATAAACTTTTATCAGAGTGGTAATACTTATAATCCCCCAGTGCTATACTTCTTATAAACGCATGAGATGGTATTACATAATTGCCATTAGTTAAATAGGTCATTATGTATTCCTTAGTATTGGTATGTCCAGAAATTAAAAATGTACTTAACATTTCCAAGGCAAGCCTAATATTATTAGCTGCTATTTTATCAAATAGATCCATTTTGTTATTACCTTTATCAAATAAAGAATCACTAAGTATACTTAAAAATTGTTTTACCTTTATTTTTATGGATTTACCACATTCATTCAACAGCATATCAATATTCCCCAATATTTCGGCACCTGCTAATATTCTTTTCCTTAGGACTTCTGAAACAGATGGAGCTGCTATATGATACGCATTCCCTCTATATGCATCTAAAGGATTAATATTTTTTAATCTCCAAAATGAATCTTCTCTCATAGACAAAATTACAATACTATTTATTCTCATACTTACGTCATGTGCAGCTGTTATGCACTTAATTTGAAATTCCTCACTTTTTTGATCTGCATTATCTATTGTTATACAAATAATTTTATGATAAATAGGATCTTGTGAAAAATATTTTAGAACATCTTCTCCAAACTTTACTTCATCACTAGTCTTTTTAACTAAAAAATCTGATATTTTTCTTTCAAATTCCACCTTATCATTATTAAATATAGGTCTTAATGCACCTTTTTTTAATCTTTCAATATCATTTTTATAAATCTCTTTAAGCATATCATAATCATCTATGTATAACTGTTCATATTTGGTTCTTATTTGATTAATAGCTTCCACATAAATTACATCTTTAACATCAATATTTTCTCTAGATTCTTTTAAAAAGTCCATATTTATCCATATAGTTTCTTTTCTTATTTCTTCTGGTAAAATGTTTTTAAAGAATCTATTTAAAAAAGTCGTTTTACCCGCGCCAACACCTCCTACCAATATCATAACTTCTCTTTTAGGTAGAAAGATATCAATACTAGCGTTTCTACTTTTCTTTATATATTCCTTTTTAAAATTTTGAGCACCTATAACTGGTAAATTCAAGTTGGGAATGCTATCTTCAAATACATTAAGGAACTGTCTATTATATTTATCTATACTTTCTTGAGAACAATAACATTTCTCCATATACTTTATATTTCTATCGGATATTAAATCTGATAGAAATATTTCGTTAAAATCCTTAATATAAATATCTATGGGATTTCTATTTATAGTTGCATAAGAATCATAAATAATATCATTTAAGCATTTCCCATGTTGAGGAATATCTCTTATTTCTGTATTATTTAAATTCAAAATTTCTAGCATTGCACTCTCCGCACTATAATAAGGATTAAATATATTGTAGAAATGTAAGAAATCGTCCAATAGATCTTCAAGGCCTCTAAAAATGTATGAATTATACCTTCCTTTAAAATTATTTCTTACAAAAACTATAAAATCTATACCATTTGAAATGCAGCCCACATTAATTTTTTTATCTTCACAATATCTATTAGCCTGATTAAATGCTTCTTTAAAATTTTTATCTTTAACCAAAACTGAGGTTGCGAATTTTTTTCCCCTTACTGGCAGATTAAATAATATGCTACTTTTTTTAGCCTCAAGTAAAAACTTATTATCATTAGTTTCAAATATATAATCTATATAATTTACTTTATTATTGTTAAAATAACTGGGTTCTCTTGTTATGCTTTTTTCATCAAATTTTAATACTTCTTTAAATATAAAATCTATTATTTTACATCTAGTATCCGTTTCACTTAGATTATTTTGTTGAAAGTTTTCTAGAGTTTTTATTTGCTTTTCTAATATATTATAACATTCTTCTATATACATATAAAAACCTTCTTTCGATAAAGCCAATTTATAATTAATTATCTTATTACTTTTATTAAGATGCAATACAGGTATTACCAAAATAATGTATAATTTTTGTCATTTAAATTATTTGCTGTATATAGTATACAATTGTATTAGTTATTACATTATTTAGTGTACAATACCAAAAGGTAATTTTCAATAATATTTTGATAAACGTATACTATACTAAAAATATTATTCAACATAACAAGTATACTTATTATCACCCTTTCATATTTAGAATTTATATTCTTATAATAAACAAAAATATAATAGTGGCCTGTAAAGACCACTAATAAACTAAAAACTCTGATACTTCAATTTTAGACAATGAAAATAAGTCCACTGATAACTAAGTCTCAGCAGACTTATTCATTTTATAGCATTGTTATCTTCTAGCATTTGGTGCATTTGGTGCTGGCTTAGCATGTGGTGCTGAATGTGTTGCTTCTGGTGCCGGTTTGGTATGTGATGTCTTGTGTGTATTCACTACTTTTGGTGCTGGTTTAGCAGGCACTTTGTACTTAGAGTTATAAACTACTCCTGGTTTGTTATTAGCTGGACTCGCATGAACCGTTGTGGCAATCCCTGTATTTAGTAACAATGGTGCTGCAATCATTGCAGCCGAAATTATCTTATATTTCAGTTTTATCATTTTTATTACCTCCTAAATTTTAAAATATTTATTGCAGCTGCTTTACTTAATATTGTAGTTATCCTTTATGGCAATTTAATGCAACACCAATGTTATTCCAATGTCATACCTATGTTTTTCCTATGTGAAATGTTAACATACTGAGTATTTTATTGACCTGTTTGATTTACTACATCTGCACTATCTGTATTAGGATTAAATGGAGGAGCTAGAAGCTGTGCATCCTTAACCTCTGTATTGATTTTCCCGCAGATAGCTTCCCTGAAATGGTCAAGTTCCTCTTGAGATATTCCTGGAATCTTCTCAAGCAAAAGTTTGTCAAATTCCTTTCTTTTCTGTTCCCCTGCCTGTGGTATGAACTTAAACTGCTGCTCTACTATATAGTAAATATCTTTTGCAATTGTATAATCTTCATTATATTGGTCAACTCCTATTTGCTTGATAAGAGCCTCTTTTTTCTTTTTAAGATAAGCAACACCTACGGTAACCCCATAAGAAGCTACAGCCCCTAAAATACTTAAAACTCCACTTGCTATTATATTTGCTAATTCTTTTCCTAACATATTATCTATTCCTCCTAAAATTTAATTTTTGATAATTTAATAAATGGCTATTTTACTAGCCTTACACAAGAAAATTCTCATTCTATCTTTTCTTTGATAAAATGAGAATTTATTTTAAAACAATCTCTTAGATCCACCCTGCCCTTTGTTATTGTTGTAGTAAACTTCTGGTGCTTCACCTTTTTTCATCACTAGATAATTTCCTCTATCTAAGTGTATGCCCATATTTCCATCCGACCTTTGTTCAATAAAAAAAGGCATACCTGGTATTTGCCAAATGTTTGGTCCCACAGGTATACTTTCCTCATATGTTGGAGCTGTTTGTATAGGCGTAGTGGCTACAATAGTCTGTGTAGTTTGGATAGATGTATCAATCCCAGTTATTCCTTTAACTATGGCAGTAGCTAATTTTTCAGCATTATATTTGTCACAGTCTGCTTTGGTATCACAGAAGAAAGGCTCTACAAGAATAGCAATCATTTTTGTATACTTAAGTACGTATAAATCAGGTCTATGCACAGAGCCTTCTCCATGTTTTGGCACTCCCAATGCATTAATTATTTCTGGATATATCCTATCTGCATAAGCCTTTCCTGAATCGCTTGCATATTCTACCTCACACCCTGTGGCTTTATCAGTTTCATAAGCATTTACATGCATACAAATATGAAGTTGTGAACCTATAGAATTAGCTTTGTTCACTCTATAGGCTAGTGATTGTGGCAAAGTTAAAGCTGGGCTTGCTGGTGGTGTACAATCATATAGGGTATGTCCTAATTTTGTTAGTTTAGCCACCACAATTGGACCATATTGTCTAATTACCGTTTCCTCGTTTAGATATCCAGAAGCTCCTCTGTCTTGGCCTGTTCCATGCCCAAAATCATAAGTCATTATCATTTATATCATTTCCTTTCTTACTTATTTAAAAATTCCTTTTTCTATTGCAAAAATAAAGAAACCTGCCAATAAAACTATAATTGTTATTAACAAGTTTCTATTTTGCTCCACAAGCTTTTCTATTTTAGAATTTAATTCATTCACAGCTTTCGTTAAACCTTCCATTTCTTTTGTTCTTCCAGCTGAAACATTTTGCAATGAATGAATTTCTTCACTATGCTTATTAAGTCTATTATTTTGTAGCTCTAATGTATCATCGATTTGTTTATGTTTTTCCTCACATAACTTTGCATCATAGCATTCACTCATAATTACCTCCTGTTTCTGAATAAGATAAAAAGTTCTGGATTCCTCCAGAACTTTTATGAACATCTACTTTAAACTATTAATTAATATTATTTATAATTTATTTTTCTTTTTCGAATTTTACTTTATAGGTTATATTTAACGTTTTTGATTCCTAATCTTTCATTACAATCATTGTATAGCCATTTTTTAAATTCATCTAGTGATTTAAATTCACGTTTTCCTATGCCATTTTTTTTAAACACAACAATTAAATTATTGTTAAGTGCTTCTTCACACTTTTCAATGCAATTTTCCAGGATTAGTTTACTTTTTTCCCTGTGGCACTCTTGTCCATTATTTAATATTGTTAGATTATCATAAAATTCTTCCATATTAACTAATAATTTATCATTTTGTTTCATGAATATATCCTTATCTATTGGAGTATTCATATTATCACAACCTCCTTTAAAAAACTTTGGTACTTATTTTATTCGCTTTACATTATTTCTTAAAATAATAAACCTTAATCCTTTAGTCTTTCATAATTTTTAACTATCATTTCATTAATCGACCTATCTTCTAATTCAGATAAATTATAAAATCTGCAGCTTTGCCTCTCATTAGCATCTTTAGAATTAGCTATTAAATAAGGCCTAATGTCTAGGGTAATATAATCTCTATGGCTCCAATATGTCAGTATGTTTTTACCTCTAGTCAAAGATTGCTCATAAGCTTTTGTTGGAACGACTATAATCCCATTATCTCCTCTTTTAATTATAACTACATCAGGAAAACCTTGAATAATATTATCTAAATAATTGGTCATTTCTACAACTTTTTCATTTGCAGATTTACTATATTCTATCTTTTTTAAAATAGTTCCCATATAATATACCCCCTAACTTGTATAATTAATATATTTAGGTTAATATATCATATTCCGCACAACAAGACAAAATAAAAAAGCTATCTCTAGCCCCTATTCTACCACGTTATAATCTAATGCCTCACACAAGGATTTGCATTCATCCTCTGAGGTAAAAGTTTTACCTGTAAAGGGATTAAAGGGTTGAATATATCCTAATGTTCCATATCCTCATTATACCCTTCTACTCTTAATCCCTTTGAGTCATTGATTATTTTATAGCTCATTAAATCATCCTCCTTATATACCATCATATACACTGATGGGTATTACATTAATAGTTAGTTGTATAAGACTCCCATCTGACATTATAATATTAGATACTGTAGTTCCTGTTAGGAATATAACACCTGAGATAGTTGCTGTAGAGGTATCAAAACTTAAACTAGCTGGTAAATTATCTATAGAAGATATTTTAACTCCTTCAACTGAAGTCTTTAAGGTAATACTACAAGTTCTTCCTGATACTAGGGTTAATTCTACTCCAGTAGCTCCTCCTGATTGTTTAGGCATAGGGTTTACTATAACTATGGAGCCATCCAACTGAACTGTAATATTCCTACTATATAGAGTATCTACCAATAGACTGTTTTTCCAAATATTATATATCCAAGTTTGTGGAGTAGCTGGAGTAAAAATTTCGGGATTACTCTTTTTAACATTTAAAGAAACTACCTTAATTACTGGTCCTGCTTGGTCTTGAAAATTAGTATTAGTTTTTAATACCAAAATTCTATGATTATTACTTTTATAGTTTGACCCTAAAAAACCAAATTTATTATTAGTGGGGGCTATAATATTATTGATTTTACTAATATTTATTGTACTTGCATTG
This sequence comes from Candidatus Clostridium eludens, assembly GCF_045310515.1. Classification (NCBI taxonomy): domain Bacteria; kingdom Bacillati; phylum Bacillota; class Clostridia; order Eubacteriales; family Clostridiaceae; genus Clostridium; species Candidatus Clostridium eludens. Next base: position 7,878 of record NZ_JBJHZX010000028.1, read on the forward strand.
ATAGAAGATACTCTAGGCCCCCCAAGGGCATTTCTATAAATATTTACATAATCACTTAGAGTAATATTTGACATTGATTATCACCCCTTAAACTGCTGGTACAATATTAGTATATACGGATATCATTCCATCTCCCTGAACTTTAATAGGCACAGAAATATCCACAGAAGCATTAGTTGTAATATTAATAGTTTTTGTTCCTGTGCTTGTAAATATAGCATTTCCTTCCAGCAACAATTGTAAGTTGGTAGCTACTCTATTCCCAGCATTATCTCTAGTAGATACATTTACATTGGAATCTATATCCTGACCCTGATAGGTGAGATTAGAATCAGCAAAATCTGTGTTAACTAATATAATAGCTCCCACTGAGAATACTTTTATTTTTGCGTCATTTACTAAACCATCTAAACTTGTTACATACCATACTCTCTCTAATTCATCTATTCCACAGGAATAAATAGACTCATTTATTGTATCTTGTAATATAAGTTTTGAGGTTGTAGTATCTACTGTAAATATATCTAATCCATTCTGTCTAACTACCAGTATATTTTTAGCATTATTCATTGGAAAAACTGCTTGAGGTATATCAGCACTTCCTCCAGGACATGGTCTATAGTCTACTAACTTAAGAGTATTTCCATTAATCTCAAATAAGTACATATAACAATAAGATGCATAATTAGCTGGGGTATTAGTTAAGTTAGTTGTAGCAGAAGTATTTGAAGTATTAGTGGCAATTAGGTATTCTTTACCTCCAAAATTTAAATAACTCAATATAATATTAGTACACTCAACACTTCTTATTGAGGCACCTATCTCAGGCATATGGTAAAGAGCTGGAACTAACCCATTCAAATCTACTGTTATAGGTACTTGTGTAGCAACTCCATTGTTTAAGTCAATGGTGGCCTTACCTATAGTATATTTAGCTCCTCTATAAGCTGTATCCTCAACAGTTGCATCTACATAATAAACAGTACTATTATCCAAAGTAAGAGCTGGCTCAAAGTGAAGGTCTTGAGCATAAGCAGTATTACTAGGAGTAGTTACACCTATTGTGAGTAAATTAGTAATGGATAAATCTACTATGGATATTTTAGATATTGCAAAAGTAATTTTAATAGTATAACCACCAGTACTGGTTGGTACTCCTGTTTGTATAGAATGTAATACAATTAAATCCCCCACAGAAGTTTTACCAATAATATTATGGATATATCCTAAAGTACAAAGAGTTATGGTAGAAATTGCCCCTGTAGATTTATTAAAACACCTTAAAGTACCTTCTTGTCTACCAGTATTATCCGTATTAACTGTACCACCATATCCAACTCGGCCTGTTATAAATCTATTATCGTCCAAAGCAATGATACCAGTTTTATAATTGCCTAAATCTGCTGAATTAATCCAAGTAATCTTATTAGTACTTTTACTTATCACTAGAACAATACTACTTTTATTGGTAGCTGCAAGTGTACCAGTTGGGGCAAGCACCACTTCATCACCATTACTTAATCTAGCATTATTCTTTAATAGTGTATTTACAGGTAAATAAGGCATCCTATAGGGAAATTTATTAGAATCTGCCATATCTCTATCAAAAACTCTAGTAGATGTATAAGGACAAGTCATAAATCCTATAGTATTTAAATAGTATCCTTTAATTCTATCTTTATAAAAGGTTATAGGAGCTAAAGTATATTTATCACAAGGGATACCATCTAAATAAATAGCATCATCAGTCTCTAAAAATATAGGTATTATTGAACTATACGTATAATAACTGAGCAGACTAACCATATTACTTCCTATAGACTTATTTGCTCCTAGGTCTTTAAAAACACTCATTTTATCACCTCTTTATATTTTCTTTGTTATCATATTAATTGTCCCATCACCATTAGCCTGTATTACTAAATTACTTCTCTGAGTATCTAGTGAAATAGTTCTTTGTGGGGGGATTACTCCTCCATATAAAACTATATTATTAGCTAAAAGCTGAAAGGATAAACTTTTCACATCAGAGGTATTTATAACGTCTATAATAGAGTCTAATACTACTCCATCTATAGTACTTAAGTCAGCAATAGTAGTAAGTGATGTAGTAGAAAAATTTTGATTTAATACTGTGTTCGAGGATTTTAAATCATCTAAAAGTACAACCTTATTCATCAATATCCCCCTTATAATAAAATTAGGGAGGACCTATCCTCCCATTAATTACCCTATAATAACCACATCTATTGTTCCTGTGGCAGGAGCTGTGTCAAAAGTAAGAGTAACTTTATCAGTTGCTCTATGAACACCACAATCAACCTCATTATCTGTAGTATTATCATATACAGAAACTTGCAAAGCTTTAGTGGCTAAAGAGTGTGGAACATCTATAGAAGTGGCAGAGCCATCACCAATAGTAGCAGTAACTTTTTTAAGTAAGGTTGCACTAAGTTTTAAGCCAGCTGCATCTACTGACAAAGAACTATCTGCAATCTTAACCTTTAAACTTCCATCTTCATTTTGTTCCAAACCATCACTAGCTATATCTGTTCCTAGTTTAGATTTATTAATTGCTTTATCCTTAATTTCTAACTTACCATTAGCATCTACACCAATAGATATATTATCAAACAGTACATTAAAAGTACCACTTACATTCTCTAAAGCAGTTCCAGGAGCAACAGCAGCAAAACCACCATAAGACCAAGTACCTGAAGTATACTTATAGAATTGATTGTCTCCCCTATTAAAGCAAAGAATACCCGAGCCATGAACAGATACATCACAAGCAACTACAAAAGCAGAACCATTGTATTGAACTATATCCCCATTCTCCACCCCAGAAATAGCTCCAAAGGAAGCATTTAAGGCAGCTACATTAGTTACAATATATCTAGAACCATTAGTTAAGGTTGGTGCTAAAGTAGCATCTGTCTGTATTCCAGCAACATCACTTTGATAGTCTAAACCAGCTATAGCAGATTGAATTTGAGCCAATACATAACTTTTACTAGTTACATCTCCATCATTGGTTGGTGTCGGTATATTTACCAACCTAGTTACTCCACCAAAATCTAAACTCATTAATTGTTTTCTCATAATAATACTCCTCCAATTTAATTTTTTATATTAAAAGACCTAAAAGCTTTATATAAAACTTTTAGGTCTTATTTACTACATATACATTTACCTGTAAAAGGTATATCAAAACTAACTATACAACTGTCTATATCTCTATAATATATACCACAATTTATTTCATTGTCTTCATTATCTACTACCAATACCCTAGGATATTGACATTTTAAATTATGTTTTACTTCCCAGGAGATTAAAGGACTTACTTGAGTATATACAAAAGGTCCCGATGAGCCTGGTGTATTTAAAGTATTACTACCTAGCTTTAATATAGTTACAGAATATGTGGGTAATACCTCTTTTGTAAAAGATATAGTTGTATTACTGGTTTTGGTATAATCCACTCCTTCAGTCATCTTTACACCTTCACGAAAAACCCATAGAATACCCTGAGTAGAATCTGGGGTATTAAATATTTGCTGAGGTGAGGCTCTATCTGGACTACTTTCAGGGTATTCCATAATCTCAGTACCTGATACCTCATTGACTAAATCATTTACTAAGCTTTTTACTGTATTCAGTAATCCATCTATATGAAAACTACTATAGGTAGATTGAGTTGAACTACTGGTATCATCTATAGCAGTACCACTACCTCCTGAGTTAATATTTTGTATTTTAAAAAATACACTCAATCTTTCACCCCCTTAACCAATAGATAGTTGAAATTCTCTAACTGTATAAGAACTATCATTTACTGATTTTATTATTTTAACATAGACATCAATAGTTTGATTTGGAGCTATACTTGTAATTGCTAAAGTATTAATAAAGTTTTGACCATCTAAACTTAGTTGTACTAAATCATCAGAATCATCAGTAGTACTTATACTTAAATTATTATAGGTATCAGCAGTAGATATATTCTTAATAGATACTTTCTCACAAAAAGAATCCAATAAAGTAGGATTTACTACCACAATTCCTTTATATAGGATTTCTAAGTCATAAGGACTTAAAACAAAAACATCTCCATAATTAATATCTAGATTATCTATTGAGTATATTGTATTCCCCTGTGGGTCAAGAAAAATCAATTTTCCATTTGGTACACAATAATCTAAGATTATTTGTGTTTGTAAATTTTCATCAAAAGTTCTTCGTTTTAGTTCATTTCCTTCAGAGTCTTGTAATATTGCAACTGTATTTTCAGGTAGATTTTGTATAGTAATATACGAATTTTTATATATTCTATAGTCTTGTAAAGTAAAAGGATAAGAAGAATCACTTTTCTTTTTAAATCCCTGTCTAGTTATACTATCAATTAATTTATCTCCTCCAGCATTAAACCAGTTTTTACAATCATTTGAGTAGTATACCTGAATATATCCATCCTCTACCACTATTTTCCAACAATTACTCTGTCCTGAAATATCATCTCGAATACCACAGATTTCACTATCGCCTCCTATATAAACCTCCATATAGTCATTGGGAGAATAATAAGCCCAGTTTTGTTTTTCTATTTCAATTACAAAATTTTGTTGTTCAAATTTTCTTTCTATATAGTCATCACTTACTAAACTTATAGTATTATTAGTAGTATCTCTAGTAAGAGTGGCTGACCCAACATAATCAGCCATATCTGAGGTAATATAGAAATTACCTATTTCAAGTCTTCCATCTTCTACTTTTATAAGTTTCATATCATCACATCCTATACATTAGGCTGCATAATATAATCATAAGGTACAAATTCAACTACTTGTATACCTAAACTTCCTGTTCCATTTGCTAATAGTATTTTTGCCTGCTCCAGAACATCTGCATAACAATTGGTTGAGTAAGATTTTATAGCAGTTCCACTATCATCAGTTATCCCTCCATAATTAAGTAAAACCAATGAATTATTCTGAAGTATGCCCCATTCCTTTTGACGAGGAGTTTTAAAATCTATTTTACTAGGAATTGTAGCCACATTAATCACCTCCAAATATATATCTTTTTTCAGTTTGAGAATCTATATAATAATATCTTTTACCTTTTACTTTATCTAAGCTTTTCATTAAATCATTATTTTGAGCCATCCGATTAAAACACCTTTCAATATCCATAGCTTTGGGGTTTCTCCACAAAGGTACAATATTAAAATGGTGTTGTTTTAGGTAATCTATAAGGTTACCTACTAAATTTCCTATAGCCTGTAATCCCGTATCTATTTCTAAGAAGTATACTTTCTCAGCTTCCCACCTTATCCACCTATAGGCTCTATAATAATCTTCATTAGGTTTTGATGTACTTAAACTATGCCAATCATAAAGCAATTCCATTATAAATTGCATGGATTCTTTACCTGTGCAGCATAACCATCCTTGTACATTACTATGCCATATCTCAAGTATAATATTTACTAAATCCAGCATAATCTCTATACTAACAGGATAGGTAGGTACACCCCAATCTATTCCCAAGTCTTGACCCCAGTTAATTGGGTGCTCACTAAGTCTTAAATATTGATAGTCCACATTAGCTAGTAGATTTTCATTGTAAACAAAGTCTTTATTAGGAATTATTATATTGTCTATTGGCTCTGTGGCAGTTAGCCACCACCATCTTTTGATTATCTCTATATATCTATTAATATTCTTGTCAATATAAATATTTTTATTAGGTGTATTATTTAAGTATATAAGGCCATTTAAAATTTCTATATTAATACCAGTTACTTGTAAATATTGTGATTCTGAGGATATATTAAGATTATTACTATTATTTCTTATTACCCAGGTTTCTTGTAGTTTAAGTATATTAAATATACTTATTTCATTAATATCTTTATATCCATCATACTTAACTACCCTTTTCCCAGCATTTTTTCTTATATATTTATCATATAAAACTTTTTGTATTCTATTAATTAAGGACTCAGATATAGAGTATATATGGTCTATATTATTAATTCTATGATATGAAGTTTTATATGCTGTGGATTCATTCATATACTTAGAGAGTCTTTCAGTCATTATTCTACATAAAGATAATAAAGATATACTCTTACTCATACTATTTATATTAGTTCTTTCTAAGTTTAATCCATCATTATATATAAGAATTTCTTTTAATATATACTCTCGAACTTGATGACTTACCTTTAATAAGTTTACTTCCCTATATCCTGGTAAGTTAAAGTATTGCACAATCTTAAATTCATCTATAGATTTAAATAACAACCTCTTACACATCTTTGTCTGTAGAAAATTAATTATATCCCATTGTTTCTTAGGCTTCATTGGTTTTATCTCATCATTAAGATAAAATTGAGGGATGGGTGTTTTAAAATACTTAATCACATTTATAATATTTAAATCTAATTTCTCATTAGAACTCATTTTACTTAAACTAACTTTATAAAATTCTAACTTCTTTTTATCTATAAATAAATTAGTATTTTTAAACATTTGGAGTTGTGCTTTATCCAGGAATAAGTTAGTATGCTTATAGAGTCCTAATTTTTTTCTATCCAAAATTTTAAAGTCAACTAAAAACATCTTATGAAAAATACCCTTATATAATATTTTATTCTCAGCTTTTAAAAATTCTTTTACTTTTAATTTAAGGAATAATTCATCATATTTATTTATTTCCTTAGTTTTCTCTTTAAGATATTTTTCATCTCTATCTATATTACAACTTCTCTTAATCAAAGATAGAGATTTACTTTTAGGTATAATATCTATATTGTGAGTATTGAATTTTAAACTCTTACCACATTTAATAGTATTCATATCCCCATCTAGTTTTCTAAGAAATTTAATAGAGCTATCTTTTATTAATAGTAAAGTTTCTTTATATTCAAAAATACCTTTATATGAAACTCCACAAATATACTTAAATTTTCCTAATGGAATAGTATATTGAGGCATTTATATCACCTCTGCTATTCTACAGATTGATAACACCTTATAGCAACACAATAATTAATATTAGCACTGTTATTTAAGAAGTTATATGGTGCTGTAATTTTAAATTTCCTATAATTCTCCTCCTGGTCTGTATCTTTCATAAATGTTAGTTTATCAGCATCATAGATACTTGAAGCATCTCCTACAAGTATATTAATTAATTTTCCTCTTTCCATATCCACAGGATGAACTATGGTAACATCTGAAAATTGGTGTTTTTTATGGTCCCATCGAGAACCTTCTACATTGCATTTATCCATGAAAGGATTAGTTGCATAAAAAGCAGGGTAGTGGGGCTGATAAGGCATACCTATTTTGGTTGCCAGCATACACACATCAGTTATCCCTGTACCTGTTCTTACACCATAAGGATTACTATAGTTGGGTTCTACATCGGCTGAAGTAGTTACTCCAAAATTATATTCATCATCTGTATAAGCACTATCTTCTACAGGCTTTACTGCTCCCATATAAGCATAACCAGTTAAGTAATTTTCATAAGGTGCCACATCAGCCGAAGGGTCACCTCTTAATACTAAGTTTATGGCATCCTTTGTAACATTAATCCAGTATTGTACAGGTAAAAAGTCTTGTATTTGATTTTGTAAACTTGCATACCAAGACAGTCTATAATTATATAATTTTCGTTGGGACGTTGATAAAGGTATAACTAAGTCACTTCCATCCGAATTAATCTTATCTGAAAACTCTATTCTTAGGTTATTTAAAGATGATGTATATTGGTTTTGAATAGCTACTACATAATCAGCATATTCCTGTGGGTCATCAAATATAGCATTACTTCCATCACTACCCTTTGGAGTTACTCCAGCCATTATTTCTAGTACCTGTGCATCTGTTCTCTGTCCATTGACAACAGGCTTTAATTTCTTAAATACTTGAATAGCTGATTTATCATCTGATGACATATCTTTGGATTCTCTCCATATTTTCACGTAAAAAGTTTTTCCATAACTAGTAGTAGTAGATAATATAACAGTATCATTTTGATTAGTTACTGTGGTAGTAGTTGCTACTTTATCTGTTGTACTTCCATCAGTTATTAAGTTTACTACCTGAGGTGTTCCAGCTGCCCCTATGCTATCAATATTGTTTGGATAGACTAGAGACCATTTATATATATCCTGAGGTTTTTGAGTTATCTCCTGTACTAAAGTCTTTATTAGATTCTTTACACTAGCACTTCCTTCATTATAGTAAAAATTTTCTGTTATTGCCATCCTTATCCCTCCTTTATAAAGTTCCAGGCATATCAGTTACAATTTTGGTGGTTAAATCTATACTACATACTCCGAAGAATTCTCCATTAGGTAAAACCCTGATATTATACTCTTTAAGTAATGTTGTATTATCATAAACCTTAACATTTACAGGTTCATTCAAAGCAACTGAGTTGTAGTTATTTATATATATCTTTAGTACTTTACCCTCATATCCTTTAACTGATAACGTTTCAGGACTATCATTATCTAAGTGTTCTGTATAATCACAGTCTAAGTAAAAATCATTTTCCTGTTTATTTTCCCAAGACACATGTAGATTATCAATATACCCATGTAAATCCATATCACATGAGGTATTTTTTTCCCATTGCATTACTACAAATATATTCTCTGGAGCTGGTTGTTGTAAGTATTCTAATTCTATAGTTACCTGTCTACTATTTCCTGAATTATTATGGTAGTTTAAATAGATAGGTACTCCAGCTGAAACTCTATAATAGGTATTAAAATACTTATGCTCTCCCAATTCCTTTGTGACAGCATGGTCTATTACTGTATTCTTATCTATAAGTAAACTATAACAGTCATCTTTTTTCCAACCCGTTTGATTTATTCTTATACCTGTTAGATAAATGTCTCTATCAAATACAAAGAATTGAGAATATAATCCTTTAATAGCTGGTACATCTATATATTCTCCTTTTACTTTTTGGTCTCCCTTTATAATAACTGAAATAAATTGTTTTATCTGTAAAGCAATTTGTATATATTTATGACTAGGTAGAATATCCTCTATTTGTTGTAATAGCTGTTGAATCTGTTCAGCATCTAATTGAGGATATTTATTAGTAATAGCGTCCATAATGGATTGGTCTAAGTCCAGGGATTTTAAGTCATCTATTAATTCATCGGAGTTTATAATATACTTTGCAAGTCCCATAGTCTTCTCCTTTAGGAACTAGTATCTACAGTAGATGAGTCTTCCAGTATATTAATATCAACCCACACTACTTTGCTAGAACCACTATTATTATGAAAAGTAATATCTACCTTTTGGCCAGCTGTTACAGTATAAAAGGAATTAAAGGATTTGTTTTCCCCATATTCCTTAGTCCTAACCCCATCAAAAAGAAGGTTTGTTTCTACTTGTAAATCCCAAGTATCCTGAAAGTTCCAAGCTGATTGAGAGTAGGTTATACCTGTAATTTTACCATTTCTAGGTACCACAAATTCTAAAGTATAACTTCCTACAGTAGCTGGTATTTGAATCATATCTCCATAGATTCTTTGAGTACCACTTATACCCAAACTACCTGATAATCCATCAAGTTTAACTCCTAAAGCATTTAAAGCGTCAATTAAATTATTATAATCTACCCCTTGTACTTTATCTCTTATCTGAGTTAGTAGGTCTTCTATAGCACTTGTAGGCATAGTTATACTTCCAACATCTACAGTAATACCATCTTTAAGATAGCCACCTAAAGCCTCAGCCAGTTCATCAAAATTTACAACATAACTTGGTAAGCTCAATGGGATCACTCCTTAAACATAATCTATATTATCAACTAGATTATTTGAATCTTTATTAATTTGTACCGTCTTAGTACTACCATCAGGATAAGTTGTTTTCACTTGATATACTTGACCATCACTGTTTCTAATTAACTCCTCACTCCATTGGTCAGTTCCAATCCCGTAGACACACTTAGTCACTTTCTTCGTAGATGAATCCCTTATAAGCTGAACAGGATATTCTACGAGTTCCCCAGTGTATTCAGATGTGCCTGTATCTATTGATATCTTATTCTTAAGATCCCTTTTCCTAAGTTCCTGGTTTAATACATAGACTACAGGTTCCCTAAAATTCTTAAACCCATTGTTTGACATAATTAACTAGCCTCCTTTATAATGCCGGAGGCTAGTAATACTGGTATTTCGTATATAGTTGTTTTATCCCTCATACCTTCTAACTGTAAAGTATCTGTATAACCATCTGCTGTTACCTCTGCCTCTACACCAACTACTAAATAATATCCAGGATTAGTATTGTCTCTTAATAGTTTTACGACATGTCCCAAATCAATATTTTTGTTGCCTCCAGTTGGCAATATAGTTAGAGGTGTACTTTTTCTCCAATATTCAAGATATTTCCATCCTACTACAGCTTTTCTTTTTTCTTGAGTATTAGCCAGTGCATTATCCAAAGTTTCATACCACTTTTCACCATTAAGGTATTCAGTCATTGAAGGGTCTTCGAATTTATCATATACAGTTTGTGTTTTATCTCCAACTTTTATATCACAAGTTATTTTTAAAATATTCCTCATAAGTGTTGCATCTCGGCCTGCAATATCTGAAGCGTTATTTGAACTATCTTTGTAAACCCAATCAAAATGGTTGGCATCCCCACCCCCCTCAATGTACGAGGGATATTGTTCTTCAAGTATGATGGTTCCACTTTTGCTGCACCTTATATTTGCATGCATTGTTTCCAAAAGACTCTGTATAACATCTGCATACACTGTTCCTTCTGATATTTTTAGATTAGAAATATTATAATTATCTCCACCTGCATAATGGAAGCTTAATCCTGCTCTAATTACCAAGTCTGCAATCACATTTACTGCAGTGGTATCAGTATAAACTATATCTTCATTGCTTGCATTTAAAAGTCTGTAAAACATATCATGACAGGTTAGGGTTATGATTTTATCTTCTTCATTATATTCATACTTTTTTATAATTCCCGAAAATTCAACATCATTATCAAAATAAATTTCAATACGTGCATAGTTATCAATTATTCCAGTATTACCGCCCTGATAATTTGCAAGAGGTAACTTTTCACACTCTGCGACTATAGTAGATTCTGTAACCTGGGTATCTCTACACCTATTCATCCTTATGCTTGTAAGGCTATTTTTAATAGTAACTTTATCTGCCTCCTCAATACCATAGCTTATATAGCCTTTTTTCTTGTATATAATTACACTACAATCCATCATCATCACTCACCCATCCGGAAACATCATGGTTACAGAGCATTTCAAGGGATATATAATATATATCTCCCTCAACTGAAGTATCTAAGTCATACTTATTTTGAAAGTAGCCTTTGTATGGTATGCCAAATTCATTTATTAATGTAAATCTTTCAATATACCTACTAACAAAATCAAGGTATTTCTCTGCATTTGCCTGTGTTTCCACATCTGTTTCCCCTTTAATCTGGAAAGCTACAGTAAACTCCACAATACAATCGCTCTTTACATTGTCTTGAAATTGACTATAACCAGATATGGTCCTAACAGCCTTTCTAAAATAAGCAGGACGAGGTGGCTTATAATTAGTTATAACACCTCCTGTATTAACCCCATTACTATATTGCAGTTCTATATCGAAAGCATCCAATCTTGATATATCAGCCAACGAAGCCACCTCCTAGTCCCTTAAAACATCATTCATAAATAATTGTGCCATGGCATCTTTAAGTGCATTTCCTGTCATAGATTTAACTTCACCTGCAAGTTTTTTAGTGCCTTTTTCTCCAGTATCAGCTACAGTCACGTAAAGAGTTATTTTAGGGTTAAAATCAAGTATTTTACTTGTACTAAGATTATTTATTCTGTTTAAAGTTTCTTTTGAAGAACCACTATAAGCACCACTTAAGGCAATATCATCAAGTTTTGAAAAATCTGGTTTTGTTTTCCCTAAATTCTTAATCCCATTGGCCCACCTTAATAATCTTTGTTTTATTGGATTCTCCATTTTATCCATACCAATTATATATCCTTGTCCTGTATTAACGGCATATTCAGTGAAAACAGTTGATGGAGAGTGTATACCCAAATGTGATGTAAATACTTCTTTTATAGAACCTGCTATAGAAGCAACTTTATCTTTTATCTTCCCTGCCATACTGCTTATACCTTGAAATAGCCCTTCAAAAATGAATTTACCTATAGCTTTCATGACATTTCCTAGACCGGAAAATATTAATTTCCAGCCTTCAACTGCTGCCTTAATGAATGCACCAAAACCTTTAAAGAGTATAATCCATCCTTCCACTGATATTTTTAGAAGCTTGCTGAACCCAGTAAATATAAGTCCCCAGCCTTTAACTGCAGCACTAATAAATTCCCCTACAGCTTTAAATATACTTTTTATAGCATTTCCAAAGCCGGCTGCATATTTTTTAAATGAATCCCAGTGTTTTATGACTTCATATACTATCAGAGCAAGCCCTGCTATTATTCCAACCGTAATTAAAACAGGGGGACTGATTAATCCTGGGAGAGCACTAAATGCACTAGCTGCAGATCTGACTCTTGTAAAGGCACTACCCATTGCCTTCATAGCAGTTCCTATTTTACCTACGGCACCAACTACCGTTGCAGTTGACGTTATAACTTTACTGAATATAAGCATGACAGGACCAAATGCAGCCGCCGCAATCCCAAGGTAAACAATAACTGTTTGGATTGGTTTAGGTAAGTTGGAAAATCCATTAGCCAATGCAGCTATAAAATCAGCTGCCTTTTTTATCCCAGGTGCCAGTACATCTCCAATTCTTATGCCCATAGTTTCAATGGAACCTTTCATTGCCTCTATAGCACCCTTAAGGTTATTCTGCATAGTATCAGCCATTTCTTTTCCAGCACCATCACAATTCTTCAACTCTTTTTCAAGGCTCCTGAATTTATCTGGTCCTTGATCCACCAGAGCAAGCATTCCGGACATAGCTTCTTTCCCAAACAAGGTTTCCATGGCACTCGCTTTTTGCTGCTGTGTTAATCCTGAAGTTTTGTCTTTAAGCTGCTGTATAACATCCCCTAAAGGAAGCATTTTTCCATGGGCATCAAAGAAATTCATTCCTAGTTCTTCCATTACAGCTGACGCTGCCTTAGTGGGACTTGCCAAACTAGTAAGAGCTCCTCGAAGTGTAGTTCCGGCTTGTGACCCTTTAATACCAGCATTACTTAATAATCCTATTGCAGCAGTGGTATCTTCAAAAGAAATTCCAAGTGAATGGGCAACTGGAGCAATATATTTCATGGCTTCACCAGTATCAGTTATCCCTGCGTTTGTATCTGCTGCAGTTTTCGCCAGCACATCTGCTACATGAGTGGCTTGACTGGCTTCCATTCCAAAACCCCTAAGAGAACTTCCTGCTATATCTGCAGCAGTGGCAATATCAACATCACCTGCAGCTGCCAAGCTTAACATACCAGGCATGGCAGATAAAATTTCATTTGTCTTGAATCCTGCACTTGCTAAATTTTCTTGGCCTTCAGCTGCCTCTGTGGCACTAAAGTTTGTATCAGCCCCTAATTGAATAGCCTGTTCTCTTAATTTATTAAACTCATTTCCTGTAGCTCCACTTATAGCCTGAACTTTACTCATTTGAGCTCCAAAGTCCATAGATGTTTTTACTGCTGCTGTGCCTATTCCAACTAAAGGCAGTGTTACAGCTGTAGTTGCAACACTGCCGACACCTTGCATTGCACCACTCAAACTTTGTATTCTAGTCTCTGCAGAATTGTTTGAGTTCATAAATTGCTTCATCTGCTCTCCGGCACTGCTTAGTCCACCTGTAAACCTTGAAGTATCAAGTTCCATGAAAGCAACTACAGTTCCGGCATCTATTGCCAAATTTTCACCCCCCTTTTAGGGCATAAAAAATACACCCTATTAGAGTGTCTTATTGTGTTTCATCATCCATTCTATTGTTGATTTATTGTCATTTATAGATTTCTTCTCCCTTATAACTTGCTTTTCATCTTCCCACTTAGGAGTTTTAGGGTTTTCTTTAGAAAGCTCACATAGAATATAATCACAGGCTTCATCAAAGCAAAAAGCATCGTACTCATTTTCTATGTTTAAAATTTGGCTTGGTCTTAGCTTGTACGTCTTTGCCATTGCTATTATTGACACTATTCTCTGAGAACTTACGAAAGGATTTTAGACCTTCCACCCCACGTTGGCTGTATGCCCATATCTCGAATTTTTGCTCGTCTGTAAGTTCTAAATCTATTCCTTTCAATTGATCTACACTAGGTTCTACTAATGTATTTCTACAAATTATTTCTATAACTTTTCCATATTCTTTTAGGTCAATTTGATCTATTTTATCTTGGTAAAATAATTTCCTTGCAACGCCTAAAAGCTGGTTAGGTATTTCTCCTTTTTCACATAATCCCAGAACAGACAATCTTCTTACCCTCACATTAATAGGCGTACTGCCTGTAAATGGGGACAATTCAATTACCTCTGTAGTTTGATTTTTTAATTCATCTAAACTAATAACCTTAAATTCATCCATCTTAAACCATCCTCCCATTTCTACATAAATTGCCTTATCCATAATTAAACTGTACTAAACTCAACAGTTGTGGCAGTTGTATATCCAGTTCCATCTGCTTTTCTTATAGCTGCTGCAGTGGCTTCGTATGTTACTCCTGCAGCTATAGAAGTAGGCACAAAAGTAATAATTTTCTTTGTTGTATTCATAGTTACATTACCAGATACAGCTGTTCCATCCAACTTCTTAGTCACTTTAAAGTTAGTTGTTGTAACATCTGCGTCATTAACAGCTTCCGGGAAGGTCCATGTTACTCTACAATCAGAGCCAATAGTTACGCCCGGTGTATTCGTTGTAGAATCTGGCTGTGTTGGTGTCGGTGGATTTTCTACAGTTGCACCAGAGCCTCCTCCACTAGTTGTTCCATCAGGTAAGGTATCTACATATTCAATATATACAGGTTTTTCACCTTTTTTAGGTCTGCTGGTAGACTCAAATTCAGGTACATAAAACTTTCCATCTTCAAATTTGAATTCTACAGGAGTTCCCTTATTATGCTTAAAACTAAATTTAACATATTTACTGGTTGAACTATCATAATCTTTTTGTTCAGTATATAGATTCAAAGTATATGGAACTTTGTTTACTGCTTTGCCTACCTCTGCTCCTTCATATCCTGTTGAAGTTACAGTACCACCATCTACCAGTGCCATAACTTCCGGAGAAAATGTATTATCCGTAAGTTTGATATTATAACCTATACATATGTCTTCCGTTCTATTTATGGCAATTATTCTGTTTTTAACCCTAAGTACGTCTTCTTTGCCTTTACTTAAATCTGGCTTAGCCTCACATTTTTCAGCTGTATCAAATGTAAAGGATTCGCCTGTATTTTCATTTATAATTTCCCCTAGTGCAATATTAGCAATAGGCATACTTTCTGTAGAAGTTGTCACATCTGACATTCTATTTTACCTCCTCAATCTCTGGAATGTTTGGTATTCCAAGGTTTGTGTATATCCACTTACTGTATCATCCAAAATTACTGAAGTTATATTTCCCGTTGGTCTTATATATTCTTTTAACTCTCCTAAAAAATCCTGAACCTGAGTTGTAAAAGGCTCTAAATTCGAATAATTTGTTGATGGGCAATAAGGCATAACATCTAAAGATTGAGAACCTATTTTATTACTGCCTTGAAAACCTAAAGTTCCAGTGTTTTTTATAACAACATAAAGTGAAGTGCACTTTCCTGTGTACTGTCCCGGAGAATATACATCTACACCTTTACTTTTAAGCAATAAAAAAACACGTTCCCATACGGTACGTGGCTTATATGTCCCATTTATATAATTTTGAAGTATATCACCGGGAATTGCATATTTAAAACTAGTTTCTGACATAAAACACCTACTTTCCAAGCAAATTGGACATACCTCTTATAAATTCAGGGGTGAGCTTTCTGACGGTTGGCCTAAGTATTGCATACTTACCTTCATTTCCTAGTTCTAATTGTTCAAAAGAAGGTGCTACTTCCATGCCTACTTCATCATCTCCACTTTTACCCTTAACATGTGCTAATTCAAGATATGGCGAATAATCCATATTACCAGCTACATAGGCAGCACATTTATTTTCATCTTGCCACTTAAAATCACCTTTAATGGTTTGCCTGGCGTTGCCTGTTCTATCATTCCATGGGGCATTATTTTTAGCATAGCTTTCCATCTTTTTACCAGTACTATGACAGTATACCCCCACTGCTGCTTTCATTTTTCCATTTACTCCACCACCTCCACTAGCAAGTTTCTTCAAAAAATCAGTGGCGTCAAATTTAAAGCCAGACATAACATCACTCCTTCCTTTTCAAATAAGTATCCCACACAACATCCTCCACATTGCCTTTATTGATTATCTCATACTTAACATCATCTAGTTGAAAATAATCATGTTCTTTTATCTTCTTAACTTCATCATCAACTATAAGTAAAAGCCTATCCTGATAATTTTTATCTAAGTTTGCAGCTTCCGTACTATAATTGACTATATTAACAGAAGTGCTTCCCACATGATAGTATCCATTCGTAGTACAAACATACTGATCATTTCCTTTTTCCCCAAATACATTTCCTTCTGATCTTAGGACTTTTACCTCTTTCATAAAAGGGGTTACTTTTTTTACAAGCTGGTTTCTTATTTTCTGCTTTCTATTTTCATCCCATTTCATTGCCCATCATCCCTTCTCATGGAAGTTTTGTATCCACTGCTTTTTGTTACAACTTTAAAAGTCTCTGCCAAAGTAAGCCAGTACTCCCTATTAGAACTTAACTTTATGCCAGGTATTTCTAACTTATCATCCGCGGCAGCCTTCTTCAAACAGCCTTCATAGCTTGCGGCCTGTACATTGCCATCATTTTTATCCAGCAATAGCTGTAGATCTTCATCATCAAAATAAGGATATTCTTTCTCCTGCAGATTAAATTTTAATATTTCTAAAGGTGTACGTTCCATATATTATGCACCTACCTGTACTCCTTGTGTACTGCCTGGAATTGCTGAATTTTCAGCTTCTTTTGGAATTTCTATATCCGCATATTTGCTTAACTCTGTTACATCTGACTCTTTTACCTCAAACTCCTCCCCTTCTTTCAAATGCTCCCCGCCATATTTAATAAATTGCCTTGCCTTCGCCTTAAACATTCTTTCTGTTGTATTTGTATCTTTCTTAGCCATTTCTTAACCATCCTTTCTTAATAAAAATTAAAGAGCAAGTCCTACTTGAACTATGCAGCTTCATATACAGTTGCAAAGAATACCTCATCAGCTCTATCAAAGCTAACTATAGGCATTACAGATACCTTTGTATCTACTGTTACAGGATCTTCTTTAACCATTGTAGTAACTGCAATTCCTGTACCAACCATATAAGTATCAAGTTTACTTGAACCACTTTGCTTGTCAAATTCCTCTGGTGTTGTGCCATAGACAGTATTTCCAAGGGTTGAACCACTCATAAGAGTAATTTTACCATCTGTGTAATATGGAATTGCCTCTGCCCCTTCTTCTGGATTATAAGTAGTATCTTCCAAGAAAATTACTGTCAATCCTAATACTTCTTTAGCAAACTGTATATAATTTGCCTGAGATAGAATCAATGCTGCATTTAAGTTACTATTTCTAATGTGATTTGTTATTACTGTATTAATTAAAAATGTACTATCAAATGTTTTTTCAGTTAATAATAGTATTGTTGGCTTAGCATAGTTATCATCTGTAATAGCTTTTTGAAATCTTCTAATATCTCCAACTATGTCAGCTGCAGGATTTGTCCACTTATCATCAACAGTTAACACTTCTCTGTGATTTGCTGGAACTCCATAATCAACCACAATATCACCATCTTTAGACGTAAAGTTCAATAATCCATTTTGAATTACACTTGCTCTCATTTTCTTAGCTGTAATATTTGCTCCATCTACCAAATTAGTATAATTCTCAAATACCTGTCCAAGTAGTGCATTAACAAGATTTTCATTATTAGCACCAATTGCATTTTGCAAATCTCTTCTGGTGGTTTCATCAATTCCCATACCTTCTTTAAAAAAAGGTATTTCAGTAGATTTTACTGTCAAATCCGCACTTAACGCCCTCATCTTTGTAGCAGCGTCAAAAGTACTCATTCTTAATGCAACTGCTTTTTTCTTAGCACCTTTGGCCATCTCCAATTTTGTTCCAGTAACTTTTTTATCTGGAAACAAAGTCTTATCAACTGTAGATTCTGCAGGCAGCTCTTTAATATAAAGAGCAATGTTTTTTGAATTGATATAATCACTTAAATTCATAGCCTAAATTCCTCCTTTTATTCTCCAAAAATAATTAGTTTTAGTGCAGCTTTTTCTACTGCTTTAATAGCATTATCTGCATTAAATTTAACTGCTGATTCATATAAAGCACCATGTACAAATATCGGTACTACCTCCGTAGCATCATCTGTGTTAGCTGTAGGTGACATTGAACCTTTAAAACTGACATCCTGATATACAACTCCCCACGCATCCGTAGCTGCTGTAGTTGAGGTAACTGTTTTTCCATCTTTAGTTATCAAAGTACCTACCGGTAATACTTCATTTACATCAAGTAATGCTGTTACATCACCTTTTCTAATTTTAAGGGGTAAAGAAATAAAATGATCCCCTGCAATTAACCTTAATTTATTTTGTTTTGCACCTATGGTATAACTTGACTGTCTCAATTTTTACTCCTCCTCTTTTTTATTTTGCAAAATCCATTAAACCTTTGCCTTTTAATGCTTCTGCTTTTCTTTTGCCTAACTCTGTTGCAAAATTAGTTACATCACCTGGTTTTGGATCTCCACCTCCAGTGTCAAAAGAACTGGTACCATTGATTTGTTTTTCAAATAAATATTCATGGGATTTTTGAAGTGGCTCTATTTGTTCCTTAAGACCTATGATGTTATCCCCATCAACCTTGAGCTTATCCTTATCAATAAGTGCCATAACTAGCTTCTTATCTTTAACGCTATAGGTACCTAGGCTTTTTTCTAAAGCATTATTAAAAATTGTATCTGCCAGTTGCTTCTCAAGGGTTTCTTTTTGAGTTTTATTAGCGGCTTCCAACTCAGTAACCTTAGCTTCTAATCCATCAACATTCTTATATTGTTCTTTTAGGTCTGAAATTTGCTTATCCCTTTCTCCTACCTGTTTTTTATATTCTTTAGCCTGATTACTTGCCTGATCGAATTTAGATTTTTCAACATAATTCTTGCTATCTACTAAATCTATGTCTTTGTATTTTTTCTGGAGATCTTCTGGTATTTGAGAAAATGAATCTCCTAATATTTCACTTAATTTTGGCATTGTTTTCCCCCCTGTTTTTCTGTACCAAATCATTTACTTTATTTTTAATGTCACACTTTACTTCATCAGGAACTCTTTTATCCTGCATAACTCCTTTTAATATATCTATGAAACCTTTAAATGTATCAGCTTTTGCAATATCAACTTTTACAGTCAAATCAGCCATACTTTCACCTCATTTCTAGCAAAATAAAAAGCCTTATTTCTAAGACTTAAAACCTACCTGCTTATTTTCACAACATGCCATAATTGAAACAGCCTCAATCCTATCCATATCTAAAGATATGGTACCATCTTCATCATCAAATGAAATAATTTTCTCTAATTCATATTCACGATTTTTGAATTTATCCAACAGCCATTCGGCAGTATCTTCTTTGGCGGTTCCGCAGATATTTTCACCACTTTTAAGCCATATTAAATAGTCTTTCATATCAAAACACCTCTAATCTTTATCTTCCAAAGACCTTTTTAATGCACCGCCTACAACATCTTGAACAACATCTTTTGCTTTTCTCTTCAAAGATTCTTCAATGGATTTAAAATCTATGGTGCACATTTTATCTTTTCCTTCAAGTGTATAATCTTTTGTTCTTTCCTGACTTGTTTTCTTCGTCTTAGTCACTTCACAATGAACTCGCGGTGAAAAATTAATATTAGGCGGCTTGTTAGAATTCATTTTATTATACAAATTCATTATCTCCTCTGGTGTTCCTTCATAAGTAAATTCGAACGTTCCTGTTCTTTCCGTATACTTCATATATTTAAACCCTCCTCATACTTTCCCCTAAGCTCCTGCATTATTTCTTTATTTTCCTTAACTATTTCATCATATCTTTTCTGCAATTCTTCTATCTCTTTTAAGTTTTTTATTATCCTCTTGTCTTTATAAAAAGAAGTATATTCTTTTTTACAGTAAGGACATGTAAAATAAGTTCTTTGAACATTATCGTCAATCCATTTAGTTTTGAGCTTTTTTATCTTAAAATTTTTATTACATTTATCGCAACATACTTCTGTACTTTTAAAATTATTTTTCATAATCTCACCCCTAAGAACTAAAATAATCTCCGTATTTCTCATACCAATCATCTAATACACTATCAGAATTACCTTTAACCCATTTATTTAACCTGGAGCCAATATCCTCTAAACTGTCATTTAAAATAGGCTCCTGATAACACAGGCCATTGGGATGATCCATAGGGCAATTTTTAAGTGAATATTCTTTACCATCTCTTTCCTTACATAAAGGACATGTCCTACCCGGTGCAAATACACTATGCCACCTTATTTTCGTTATAAATGGATTCCTCTCACAGCTCCTGAGCATAGCCAATGTATAAGCATGACTTATTGAAGTCCTTGCAAGCCTTTGGGCGTTGTAGTCTATTGCTTTAGCAGTTCCAGGGTAAACCTTTTTCCACTGCCAATCTTTTTTGGCCTCTGGATTAACATACTCCTGAAGGTCCTGAGCTAATTCATAGGCACTTTTCTTTTCAGCTATACCTTTCTGAATTATATAATCAATGTCGCCATTTACTTTGTTGCCACTAAACCATATTCTCTTTGAAAGTCCCCTTCCATCTTTATAAAAGCTCCCTGAAACAAGTTCCTGCAATACATCATTTGGAACATTAGAGAACATATTTTTAAAAGTTGTACTTAGCTCTAATCCATACCTCATATTGATCTGGTCAAAGAAATCTAATTGTATTTCTGTAGCATTTTCAGCGCTGTTTTTTATGTTTTTAGATACTACGGCTTCAATAACCTCATTCATCTGTTTGATTTGTGCTTTCACAGCCTTCTTGTAATCTTTTGCCCATCTTTCTGTTAGACTGCCCTTTTTAGCTTTATTAGCTTTTACCTGTAGGCTTTTAGCAACGTCTTTATACAAATCTCTAATCTGTTTGTATTGTTCTAAGTTTAATTTAGATTGTTTTTTCCTAGCATCGTCAACTAATTTCTCATATTCATTCATGATATCACCCAATTTTAGACGTAAACAAGCACCTGCCAATCTCTTTAGCAAGTGCTTATCATATTTTAAGCTTTCTTTGTATTTTATCTTGAGACTTTACCTACAATATCAAAAAGACCTAACTAACTTCTTTAGCTTCCACCAGATATAATTATATTACCTATATCCTTATTGTGCTCTAAATGAAGTTCGTGTATTAGCACTTCCTGCAGCTACATCTATGTCTACTTGATATCCAGGTGTAGATGTTCCTATCTTAATAGGAATAATCGCTCTCCCATTGCTTCCAATTGTACCTGTGTATGTGCTATCTGTTGTCTTATAATGACACACAGCTGTAGCCTTTGCACCCGTCGAACCAACAACAGTTAAATTTATTGTAGAATTTTGGGTAGGACCATAATTATCTAAAAAAGCAGTTATTTGATTATTAATCGGTTGTTGGGTAGTTGTCTTTGCCGAGTTAATGCTATTTTGCAAAGCAGTAAGATCGTTTTGTAAAGCTACAAAATCACCTTGCAAATTTTGAGGCATAGATATACTGATATAATTAGCGCTAGTTGGATTTACAGGCGTTACGTTGCCAGTTACCTGCGGTGGCTGCCAATTTGAAGCAGTAAGTCTTTGAATCTGATCTTTAAAATATGCCTGCTGTGCGCTGTAATCCAAGTATTCAGACATAAAAAATACAAAAAAACATATAGCCGCAGCTAAACCATATACAATACCAGCCTGCCACTTTTTCCTTAATAGCATCGGCTTAGCCAAAACAGATATTAATAACATACTTAAAAATACAATTCCAGCACCATAAAGCATCCACTGAATTATAGCAATCCCCTCCCTATAAATCTAACTACCAATTATGCATATTATACTACATTTTGATGATTATTGTCATTATTAGGAACAAATTGCTCATTTTCTGCAGCTGTAATATCTGCTTTTTCTTCAAGTATCTCGTTCCATTCATCCTCCGCATTTTCCGTATCAGTAAAATCCTTGATGTAAGATTGATGCGATCTTACTCCACTTTCTACCTCAGATATAGCCAGTGTTTTCTTTTCTTCA
Organism: Candidatus Clostridium eludens; assembly: GCF_045310515.1. Lineage (NCBI taxonomy): Bacteria > Bacillati > Bacillota > Clostridia > Eubacteriales > Clostridiaceae > Clostridium > Candidatus Clostridium eludens. The sequence goes on from NZ_JBJHZX010000028.1 coordinate 30,401, forward strand.
TCATCTGAAGGCAATGGATAATTATGTTCAAATAAAGTGCTGTAATTTAATTGGTTCCAAGACTTATTATACTTTCCTAGATAGCATACTGGGGCAACTTGTTTTATAAATTCAAACAAACCTGCGAAAGCTGGTGACCAATCATTCCATTTATCTTCACACCTAGCAATTAAGTCATTATATAAATAGCCCATGGCCTTTGCAGATGGAATATTATTTAAGTCTGATAACTTAGGCATATCCATAGTAAAGTTCATATCTGCCTCAGCTCTATCTAGATAAGCCTCAATGGCTGCACTGTTTCCCATATTATACTCCAGTCTTTGCATTATAGCTTGTTTTCCAGTACTTAATAATTCATCCCTAGTTTTTATAGCATGTAGTGCATTGGGAGCTATGGTAAGCTTGTTTACATCATCTTCATTACCATCAATAATAGATTCGGCTCCAAACATCATAAATCTAATGGCATCTCTTACATCACTGACTGTTTTATTATATTGAGTTTGATTATCCATTAATTCTTCAACATCAGATTCTCCAAAGTTATCATTTAATTCTCCACCATTCTTTATTAACCAGCATGGAATAGTAGAAAAGCCTGTATCAATATCTATCGTCAAATCTTTCTGCAAGTTTGCATTTTTATAGGTTTCTTTCCTATACCACGCCTGTTTCTCTCCACCTTCTGTGAATTTATAATAATAGGTATGAAGATAATAAAGTTTTTCTGTATCAGAATCCTTATAAACATTCTCTTCATCCTCTTCAAAGAAAGTAGTATATAGGAGCTTATTATTTTTCTCTTTATAATAAAAATTCTCCAATGATTCATATTTAACAATCAATGGAGAATTAGGGTTAGCTTCTACTCTAAGCAAAACTCTCTTTTTAATCGTAACTTCAAGAAATGCTTTCTTAGTTGTTGACCAAAAATTAGTATCGTCTAGTATATCTTCAATAAATTTTCTAAGTTCTTCACATTGCTCCTTATCTGCTTTATTATCTGCCTTAAACTTAATAGTAGGCTCTCTCCCAAACATCCACCTTGCCTGTTTTCTAAGAAGAGGCTTGACCTTATTTCTTATATCTTGGGTAGGATTATAATCACAATTATCATCTGTTGGCCAATTCTGTCCATATAGTATTGGATTGTTTTTAGCTCTCTCTAAATCTACCGATTTTCCCTTATAAAAAATGTAATCTCGCCTTACTTTTCTTCTTTCGGCTATTTCATTGTCAGGTAAATTTAATAGTGTATCCCTTATCGTTTTGGCCTGTCTTTCTTCACTGCTTTCCACTAGAATACTGAACCTCCTTTCCTGTTGTAAGGATCTGCGGATGTATTATTTTTAATAACACCTTTTCCTTTTTCATAGACTTTATTACTATATTTTTTATCCTCATTAAAGGCCAATATATCTCTTTCAATGGCATACCTTGTTCCATCAATAGTGTGGTTATTTTTATCAGGATATTCACCTTTAAAATTCCCTTCTTTATCTTTCTCTAATTCATATCCTAAAAATTCTCTGGCTGCATTAGGACACCTTTCCGGATCTATTATTATTTCTTCTATTTCTTCACTTAAATACTTAATTCCATGTTCAACACTATCAGGACCTTTTACAGCACCTATTATATTTAATCCTAATTTTCTAAATTCATTTATGGTTCTAGGTTCTTCACTGTCGGCTGTTATTCTTATATTCAGAGGATTCTTTTCTTTTATTTCTCTAACTGCTTTACTATTACCTAATTGAACTTTATATATCTCATCAAAAATATATAGCCTTTTCTTGCCTTTATTATAATGAGTCTGAACATAAGCTAAAGGATCTGCTGCATAGCCAAAATCCAAACCATTTCTAACCCTATCAAATATCTCTATTTCTTCATCTAATATTTTTCTTATAGTAAGGTTTCTAAATACTTCCCCACCTGTTCCTGTTACAGCTCCTAAATAGTCATGCTCATATTTAGTAGGATTGACTTTCTTTAAGTGTTCAGCTTCTATTATGAATTGTTCTCCCAGCCATGACTTAGGCACAGTTAAATAAGTACTGTGATGGATAAACTTATCTTCTCTTTCTTTCAGGACCTCCATGTTAGTCCAGTTTCTCTGGCTTTCCGGTGGATTAAAAGAATAGAACACAAAAAACTTATCTCCACCCCTCATCAAAGACTGATTGATGTTGCGTATCTTGTCCATTCCCTCGAATTCGTCTGCTTCTTCATACCAGAGATATTTAATATATCCCTTTGATACTTTAGTGGATTTTAGTTTTTTAGGTTTATCAGCACCTTTAAAAAGAATTACCTGCCCTGTAGGTCTATATGTCATTTGTAACTTAGATTCTGGTATATCCCAATCCTCTTGAGCATTTAACACATATATAGCCCATTGTATTTGCTCGTACACAGAACCCCTTAAAGTATCCTTGACCCTTCTTATTGCAACTGCATTAGTGAACTTACCTTCTTGGGCATCTTTCATTATTCCTAAAACAATTTCTAATGATATAAAGGATGACTTGGTGCTACCTCTACCGCCTTTAAACCAGTAATGGGTATGCAATCCCTGTCTTATATCTTTATGAGCATTATAAAAGTTGCTTGCTATTACGGATTTTAATTTAACCTTAATCATTTATATCATCTACTATTTGAACTGTATTAGAGCTAGTTTCTTTATTACCTTTAATCTTCTCTACCTCAACCCTTAGTTTTTCAACCCTCAATTTCTGCTCTTCTGTCACTGTGGCCCAATTACTATGGACCATCTCATCATACTGCTTAATTAAACTACGAAGCTCCCCCATAGCTCTTGATTGAGCTTTAAGAAATGTAGCTTGCCTGTCCCAGGCAAATTGGAACTCATATTCAAATTCTTTTTCTGATTCATTAGTGGAAGTTTTCTCTGTACTCCTATCTTTTGTTTTAACCTTGGATTTTTTAAGTTCCTTAATCATTTCCTCTTTACTCTTAACATCCATAATTCTCTGGGACCTTGCTATAGCCGTATACTGGATTATTATATTTTCCCAGAGCATATCCAAAGGATCTTTAATCATAATATCCTGCACCACCTCCATTGTTTCTGGAGGAAAAATCTTAGAAAAAAAGCCATGGGATTCAGCGTTTTTGTTCCATTTTGGTACGCTGCTCACATGACCTTTTGAATTCTTATTTTCGGGCTGGCCGCCTTTTTTACGTTTAGTAACGTTACTATTCAATTCATCTTTATTTGGTAACGTTACTTTTAAAGTTTCCTCCCATTTATCTTGGTTTTTCCACTTTCTTATTTGACTATCAGATACATTAAGAGCTGTTGCAATATCCTTTAACTTGGCGGTTCCTTTAGATTTTAAATACATCTGTTTAGCTTTATCCCTGTTCGGACTTCTCTGTCTCGGCATGTCTACATTGTCACCACCTGCCTATTCGTTTTGTTTTGGGGATGAAATAAGTATTTTTATATATAATATTTTCTATGATATTTATCATATTCTTTTTTCTTTTTGTTAATATTTTTTTTAATTTTGCTAATTTTAGTTGCATACTCATCAGGAATAATATTAATAAAATATCTGGCTGCTATATTAATAACAATAAAAATTATAATCGGTATAAGTATACATATTACACTAAATGTAAAATCATTAAGCGTGAGGTTTCCAATCGTAATTGATCCTCTAATATCTTTTGAATAATAATATAAATCTGATACGAATGATTCTACTCCATAAAAAACAGAAAATAGAATAACAAAACTTAGTATTAAATATATAAAAATTACTATAAAATATACTATTGTCGAAATTTCATTTAAAGTATGTAAAATAGTATTTTTAGTATTAGGAAATTTATTTTTATAATCTATAACTAGAACTTTATGTAATAATTGTTTATTGTTATTAGTAATTAAATAAAAAATGTAACTCGGTATATAATAATTTTCTCTAGTGTACCTTTTATTTATAAATTTAATCGAGTTTATATTTTTATTTTTTTTATATTCATTAATATAAGGTACTAATAGTAATTCAAAATAACTCTTTTCTAATTCATCGCGCTTTTCTTCTTTTTTAATAAAGTACGTTATTAAAAATGTAATTATAGCAACAATAATAGCTATCATTTGTTTAAAATCTATATTCAATAATTCACCCTCCTTTTACCACTAAATATTCGCCACAATCCCCAAAATTCCTCCTAAATTTTAGAGGAATTTAACATTTTATGTTGAATATTGATATTAAAGGAGGGGATAGATATGGCTACTACGGGAGAAAAACCAGGGAAAGGCATATATCAATGTACTGCATGTGGTACTAGAGTTAGATTAGATGACACTACAGATACATTGCCACCATGTCCTAAATGTAGTAAGACTAACTTTATAAAAGTTGGTTAGCTTCTAAGAAACTCTTTATAGCTTGCTCCGAATAACCAAAGACTTTACCTAATACCCAATGATCAAAAATAGTCTTTGGCTTTTCGGGCAATGCCTGTATAATTTCTAGAATATATTTTTCCTTATATACCCACACGGTTTTCCAACCTTCTGATAAATCCTCTATATAAAATTTCAAATTAAATTCATTGCTTATAAGTTTTTTAGCTTCTTCTACATATCTATTTTGCAATGGCATCATAGCTGCAGGCTTACCACATTTTACGAATTCACAATAAGTAGTTATTTGTCCTTCTATAAATTCATTCATTTCTTTCACTCCTAAATAATATTTCTATTATTTTATGTAAGGCATTTTTGATTATTCTACCTCACCCTCCTAACAGCACCCTTGACCCTTCTGTAACACTCATGCCTCATAAGTTTTTCAATATCAGAAAAGGAGAGGTATTCGCCTCTCCTTGGTTTATCTTCATTTAATTTTTCATCTTGGTTAAGTTTTTCTTTCAGGATTTCTCTTATCTTCATACCTCTCACTTCCCTATTTAATTAAATTTTATCCCATTTTTTCAATTATTTATATCATAATGCTTGACACGTGTTCACACACTTGTTATAATATAATTGTAAGGGGGAAGGATGATGATACCAAAAGAATTAATTAAAATCTTAAAGGAAGATGGTTGGGTTCTTAAAAATCAAGTTGGTTCGCATAAACATTTCATCCATCCAACTAAAAAGGGTAAAATCCAAGTACCTTATCACAATAAAGACCTAAAACCAGGAACATTAAACAAAATACTTAAAGATGCAGGGCTGAAATAAACACCCTGCACCACTTTAAGATTATATAAAGGAGATGTATTAATGGATAAATATATGTACCCTGCATTATTTGAAGCTTACGATGACGGCGGATATACTGTTAGCTTTCCAGATTTATCTGGATGTATAACTGAAGGTGATTCCCTACCAGAAGCTCTTGCAATGGCAAAAGAAGCATTGGAATTATTTTTGTGGAATATTGAAGATGATAACGAAGAAATTCCAGCACCTACACCACCAGAAAAAATAAAAATTCAACCAAGGAGTTTTGTTGTACCTATAGAAGCTGATATGCTATTAATACGTGCTAAAATGGATAACAAAACAGTAAATACCACAGTAACTATGCCAAAATGGCTGAAATATCAAGCTGAAAAAAAGAAGATTAATTTTTCTCACGTTCTCCAAGCTGCTTTAAAGGATCAACTTAATATCAAAAATTAAAAGAGGTGGGCTCTCCCGTCTCTTTCTATTTCAAACTAAAAATAAGCACCATTCTATCTTCTCCTTTATCCTGACTTAGCCATGTATAAATTTTATTGCATAAATAAAAGAACACCGGTAACTTAAAACCAGCGCTCTAAAAGTGGATGTTCTATTTTATTAACTTCTTTTTCATTTGCCAACCTTCTAGGAGTATCCCACGTAACAACCGGAGCAACCTCTTTATTTATTACTATATCCCCATCAGGGTTTGTTTTATATATAGATCTATTCTTTTTTATAAATGCACTATCACCTATATATTTATTAGCTTCATAGTTAACTGCCTTTGCCACTTCTCGTCTACATGTTAAGGCAACCCTATGTTCACACTTTAAATTACTAAAATTTCTTTGAATACATTTTTCCACAGTTTCTTTCTTAACATTTAACTTTCTAGAAATCTCAGGGGCTGTTAACCCATCTAAATATAAAATCTTAACTTCTTCTTTATTTAACACAGCTCTCAAATTATCAGCTCCTAAAAAAGAATATAGTTCACCCAAACCATAAAAGTGGACATGTTTTATTTTCACCAAATTAAATTCTTTAAATTTCATTTATATTATATACTATTTCTTCATATACTTTTTCCCAACTTTGTCCTATTTTTGTCTCAAATTTGTCTCATTCTTGTCTCACAATTTTTTTACTTTTAAAAAGACAATAGCATTTTTCTAGCTATTGTCATACACCTTTTCCCACTTCACTATATCTTCCAGTATATCCTCACGCCACCTGTATGCAGTACTTCTCACACCACCATACATTTCATTTGCTATCCATCCGACACCCTTATTTAGCTTATACTTGTAAGTAATAAATTGCATAATTTCTTCTGACATTGGAGGGACTGTAAGCACTTTCTTCAACGGAGCTGTATTTCTTTTTAACTGCCTTATCCTGGCCATATTCTTACGGAATTTTTTACTTACGCATTTCAGTTCATCCTTAAGCTCCTTAATTTCCTTTGCATCTTCCTTTTCTATCACACTTTCACTTGATTTTATATCCCATTCAATACTTTCCTCCTGGTCTTGGAGGTCTTTGCATTCCAGTTCCAAAGCTTGTATTTCTTTTAAATCTCTAAAATAGCCATACAGCTTACCTTCTGTCCTTTTAAATGTCTCTTTGTCCAACATACAGTTCCCTCCCATGCACTTATTTAAGCTAAGTTATTATTTGTCTCATATTCCGTACTTTACTGTGGAATCGTCAATTTCTCACTTAGCCATCTGTTTCAAATCATCCTTAAAAGCCCTTGAATTACAAATCATATTGACATATTCTTTTATTTTAAGTTTTGGAACTTTGCTGCCTTCCCTTTTCTTCTCTATATCTACATCAATTTGTTTTATATCCAGATTGATGGCATTTATCTGTTCTCGTAATAGTTGTATTTTATCGAGATATCTTTCCCTTGCCAGAGTCTTAGCATTTACATAATCGACTATGGACCTTTTACTTTCTTCTAAATCTTCCTTCAGTAAATTTATTTCCACCAGAAGGTCCTTAACAATATTTCTATTGGTTTTTCCAGGGAACCCAAAGTCTACTTTAATAAGTGTAACAATTACTGATTCATCTTTACTCAAAACAAGGAGTATATCATCCTTCACGTAAAATCTCCTGACTAACTTATCCTCACCAATCCGGTCCTCTATTAAGAAATCAGAATACGTAAATATTTTATTTACATCTTGTATTATCCGTTCATTATTGGCTGCTATATATTCCTGAACAGCGAAGTCACCAGTTATCCCCTTCACTCTCTCCACATATCTCATTTTACAGTGCTTAGTTAAATCTATATGTTTACGTTCTGCTATTACTTCCATGCTATCCCTCCTTAAACTCCCACAAACTCAATTGGCCTTTTGCCGGTATTGGCTCCCTTAAAGGCTCTATGTTATCCAAAATCCATGCATATCTACCCGGAGTATAATCTCCAAAGCTATATTCATTGCCTTGAACTACATTGCCATCTTTAAGTTTAGCTTTTCTTAGGCCTGGATCTGTCCCTAAATCTATTTCTATGCAATCAACTAAATCTACTTTTGCAATTATTACTCCAGTAGGAAGATTGCTGATTGTATAGCCATGCTTTTTCAATGCTCCTTCTATAAAATATTCATTACATGTTTCTTTATCAATACTCTTACCTGCATGTATAAACAATTCTCCACGATAATTAGTTCTCCATGACCTTGTCTCAATTTTCTTTTCCCTAAGAGCAATAAGTGAAGCCCACGGCTGCCTAATAGTTAAAACTTTCATATCATCCCTCCTTAAATTTCCAACATAATAAATCTAATTTTACACATCCTATTTGTGTAGGAATTTCCCCATATTAAAATCTTATATTAATATTTTACTTCTTCGTATAAATTTAATAATGATCTTCTTTTATACCGGGGATGGATAATCCCCGGTGTTTAGTTTTGTTATAAAAATTTTGTATTACGTCACAGCTTCATGCTAATTTACTATTAAAGTTTTCAAATCTGGTGCATGTTCTAAAAACTATTTTGTTATTCACCCATCTTTGCAGTAGTCTTGTCTCTCTAGGAGCTGTCTCTTTTTCGTATATCATCACATAAGGATCTACGCCTATATCTCTTAAACTATAAACTCTATATAAATCCTCTTCGTGAGTGCTGTTAAAATTGGTTAAAACATATGCTTTTATTTTTCTTATAGGAAGTTGTAACTCTAACTGAAGTTCTTTAAATTTAGGTAGCAGATTATCATTAATGTCATCCCATGCAAAATGAATAACATCAATTTTTAACTTTTTAATTAACTCAATATTCCTACTAGTTACAAGTCTAATATCTACACCCTGCGTAAAATCTACCCATGCTTTGCTTTCTGCTAGTTGACCTAATAAATCCAAATGTTCTTTTGATGCTAGTAAGTTGGGATCGAGTAACTTTATTTTTTGCTGGCCATTCCAAAACTCTCTTAAATCAGCTACCTTATAGCTGCGCTTGCCTTCTTTTTCACCAACTATGCAAAACTCGCACCCTCTAGGACACCCTCTTGTTAAGAATCCATAAGCAGTATCTTTTATGTTATATAATGAATAATCAGGGTAACTATGCTCTATATCTTGCGGTAATTTATCTTTTAATCCATAGCCAGTCCCACCCTTAATTATTTCATCAGCACTGATGCAGGTGTTAAAATCTTTAGAGAAGGTAAATACCTTACTAATATAGGCTTTGTCATAGTGCATCATTGGCAGTAACCATTCAACTATATCGCCCATGGCTTTGTGCCATGCTGATATTTTCATTAATGCTAGGTTGGGAAAATTGTGACTATCAACATCCATTAAACCTACTTTCAAATTCTCACCTCCTGGTGCTTCGTATAAATTTCATTTATATAAATTATTTTAGTAATTCTTTCATTTTTTCAATTAGTTCTTGGCAACCTTTATCGCTGTTTGGCAATAATTCCATATGTTCTTCCATGTCTTTTATTTCTTCTTGAATTTCTTCATCTGACATACCATTTCGTTTTTCTCTTTGTGATTTTTCAAGTTCTATTATTTTAGGCAAGATTTTAATCACCTTCTTTCGCATATAAAAAAATTTGTATTACGAAGGAAATTCATTTTTCCATTCTGTTTGCTCAAGTCTTGCTGCCCCACAATCTTGAATAAAATTAGCTATTATACCATTTCTATTTTCAATAGTTACAGAATTTTCGGCTACTTCCTTAACTCGTACTAATTCTCCATTCTTAGCATACCCTGGAGCACCTGCTCCGACTATCCTTAAAATATCTCCCTTTTGTGTTTCTGAATACTTAATCATAAATTTTCCTCCTTTTAATTGTCAAATTTAAAGGTTTTTCACCTCTCCGTTGCTTTAATACTCTCTTTGTTGTGTGAAGTTAATTGCTATTTAGTTAAAGTATTTTAAGCCCCATTTTTTCATAAAAAGCAATAAGGTTTTTGGCATCAATACTATCCTCTCTAGGACGTGCTTCAATCTGTATTTCTTCGTTATAGCCAACTTCCCTGATTTCTCTTATAGCCAGATGAATTAGTTTTTTTGCGTGGCCTTTTTTTCGGTAGGCTGGTTCAACATACAGATTAAAAATTATAGCAGTATCATTGGATTCAATAGAGTAGTAACAATATCCGTATTTGTTATGAATAAAGTTTTCGTTCTCTTCCGTAAGCCCATCTCCTTCACAATAATTTCACCTTCCGTAATATCTCCTACTAACATTAAATCTAACTTCTGCAGATACCTCACAGCCCCTATCTACAAGCTTTTTATTATGTCCGTGTATTCCCTGCTCTATTACCATTCCTTCTCTAAAAAGCTTGGCCAAGATTCCTATACATACCTGAATAACATCCAATACTTCTTCCATAATGTCTTTTTTATTCCCTGAAGAAAGAGCTTTGCACAACTCTCCTGCTTCTTCTAAAACTTTCTCTTTCCATTCCTCCCAAGTCATTATCCTGTGGTCTATTTTATTACCTTTACGGTCTATCAATTTTCTAAGCACCATTAGCTTTAGTTTCAATGCGTTCACCTTCTTTACCCAAGTAATTCCTTTATAGGTATATCAAACGTGTTACAATATATTTCCAAGCATTTTCTTATATAAACTTGTTTTCCTTTTGCTGTTGCACTATCATTAGCATCCAACAATATATCAGATATACTATCCAACGCTTTTCTTTCGTCCCTATTTTCAAGTTCTTTTTCTAATTTTAAAATTTTCTTATCCTGTTTTTCTGCCATATTAGCCTTGTCTACTAATTCCTTAAATTCTTTATATGACATTGTTACCGTTGCAGTATCAAGCATATTGATCACCTTCTATCTCTTTAATCCTTCCCTGAAGCTCTAATCTTTTAGCATGGAGCTTGGCCAATCTTTTAAAGTCCCTGGTATTCTCTGCCTCCCTAATCTCATTATCTATTTGTCCTATTTTTTGTCTGTAAAATTCAGTCATTATCATACTTTCACTCCTCCAATCAATTAGCCTTATCAAACATGCTTACCTGCCTATCGGCCTTCTTAAGCATACTGAAATCACTATCATCAAACCCCTCAAGTATGTTAGGTATTGGACTCATGGTAGTTTCCCATCCATACCCCATGGTGCCTATTATTTCTTTCCATCCTTTTACATCAGGTGTCCTTAGCTTATCCCCATCTATTTGCTTTAGGCAGCTATAAATCAACGCAATTATCTGTTCTTTAGAGATTCTCTCCGTCCAGAATTCTCTGCTTTCAATGATGAATTCATAGCCTGTAAGAATTGTAAGCTGCTTTGGAGCTTTCTTAATCCACATTACTTCATCATCACGCTTTAATTCATCTCCCATATAGTCTGTATCCTCAATGAACAAAATTTTATTTATATTTATACTTACAAACTCCGGAACCTTCTCTTTGAACTTGTCTTTTACCTTTTGAGCTAAAGGAGCATAAAATTGATTTTTTATCCAATGTTTAAGATCATACTTTCCGTTGTGCAATTCTCTTATCTTTTGTATTACTCCATTGCCAGTAGACTGAACATACTGCAAATTAAATCCCGAACATTCTATCTCTTTTACATGTCCAGTAGAATCATCAATTATCTTTATTCTAGGCATCCTTCTTACTCTCCCTTCTCTTCTTCTGGAGCTCCTTGAAATCTATCCATCCACTTTCACTGTACTTTAGGCTTCTTGAAATCCACCTGAAGTCCATGGTTGGATGAAGATATTTAAGCATTTTAAATTTAAGTTCTCCTTGCGGTGTACTGTCACCTTTGACATCAACATAAGTTTCCGTACCATCAAGGTTGTATATTAAAAAGTCCAAAGTATATGTGGCCGGTCTTTCCTTTTTCCCTTTATATTCAAAATATGGTATCAGCGTAAACTTGGGCTGCAATTCAAAATTCTCTATTTCACCTTTGGCCTTTTTCTTTTTAAGGTATTCATAATACCTGGCTTCATCTTTGGAATCAAAGGTTATTCCGTCAACTGTTAATTTTTTAGCATTATATTTACTTCTCACATAACCACATCCTTAAGTTCCTTAAGCTCTGCAATAAAATCATCAATATCGTTAAAATTCACCGGTATGGTATTAATATAAGATTTTTGTTTTAAAAGAAATCCTCCTTCTTGAATTTCATAACTCATTACCTTCCCCTGAAGTAATGCTACTTTTAACAATTTCTTAGGTTGGGGTTTTTCATTTACAGCAGCAGGACCTTTTTCAAACTCTGTATTTTCACATAACTCATCTATTTCATCCTCTGTTATCTTCGTTAGCTCCAATTTTTCATTTTCTTCTTTAGCTTTTCTTTTATCAGCCAATTCCTTTAACCTGAATTTTGCAGTATGTTCTTCTAAGCTAAATTTATTTGCAATGCATTTAATCATTTCAGGAGTTCCGGCAAGATAACTAAAATTATTTTTCTTTAATTCTTCAAGTATCATCTCATCTGTTAAATTCGGTTTTTCATTTTTAGGTTTGCACCCACTTTGAGGATTATGGTTAATCCCTTTTATGTCACCACTTACATACTGCTTTTTCCAGTCATAATAATATGTGATTGCTGAAGATTTGGTTATTCCAAACTGTTTTATTGCCCTTGAAATCACTTCATCTTTGTCCTTATCATCATTCTTGCTGAAATATTCAAAGCATTTATCTTTATTACTAACTTCTTGACCCATTTTTATCCACCCACTTTACTAAAATACTATTACCCTAAAACTCTCATACAGCCTTTTTAAACCTATCCTGACTTTGAAATGATTAATTATACTACTTGTCCCCTTTTATTTGGGACTTGATATGTCTATGGCTTGAATTGACTGTTATTTATACAATTACACAACCTGTACCTCTCCCACGCAAAACTCAGCATACTTAAAGCTCTCCCTTCGGTGATTTCCCTTTCTTTTCCACCTAACCAACACCAAATAGTCCGTCTTGTCGGCCACAACCCCTTTTATGAACTTATATTTTCCACGACTACGTCCCACTTTTAGAGTTATCTCCTGACCTAGTCTAAAATTATTTTTCATCCTCCGAATACTTTCCGTACGGTAGAATGAATCCTTGGGAAGCGTGGGTAACTTATGCTGGATGGGTAAACCTAATTCGGTTCCTATCATACCTACAAGTGAAGGGCTGCACCCTAATTTCTTTGCCATATCCTTTCGAGGCATAATTTCCCAGTTATCTCTTACAAAGTCAAGGGTTTCTCTTGTCCTTTCGAATGCAACTGCCATTTTTATCACCTCAATCTACTTGTCTTAAGGTTATCCAAGCACTTGTGGCACACATTCTTATCTTTATACTTCACAACATCCTTTGTTCCTCCGCAAAATACACAAGCTGGCTTGTATTTTCCCAAGATAATTTCATCCCCGTTTACTCCCATTTCCAATGGCGTACCTCCCGGCATATCGAATCTTTTTCTTAGTTCCTTCGGCAGAACTACTCTACCCAGCTGGTCCACTTTTCTAACTATTCCTGTTGATTTCATTTGGTTTTCCTCCTTGTTTTTACATTTGCCTTTTATATTTAACATCCTCAAACAATTTTCATCTGCTCCTCTACCTGAGGTCTATAGTTCATGAGAATTAATTCGGTCCGGACCGGACACTTATCTCCATCACCTCTAACCTCAATCTGCGAAGCTGTATTATATTCAGCTCTGTACCATCCAAAATATAATTCATCAATCAATGGATCCGGATAGTAGCAGACCATGGCTTTCCCCTTTATTTTTTCAAGTCTCTTTCTTAGTCTCAAATGGTCCTCTGGTTGGAATCCACCTGCATAAATATTTTCATAGCCCACATAAGGAGGATCTAAGAAAAACAATGTGTCCTCTGTATCATAGAAGTTAATTACCTCTTCAAAGTCCCTGCAGAGGATATTCCACGTTTTAATCAGCTTAGCCATCTTAGGAATCAAGTCTACTGCTGATTGATAGGTCTGAGCTTTATCTTGAGTCTTTGAAAGTCCCAACCCATTTCTGTATTTATGCCCTCCTCCTGAAAATGTCAGTCTCATCTTGTAAAAGAACCTGACAGCTCTCTCCAAACTGTCCTCAGGTACCGGCTCCCATTTATATTTTTTATAAAGAGCTTCACTGTAAGGCAGCCCATCACACGCATGGAATAACTCTCCCGGCCTGTCCCTTAGAACAATCATGTAATTTATAAGCTCGTCATTTTTGTCATTGACAACTGTTATCTTAGCTGGAGACTTAACACTCTTGTAAAAAGTTACAGCCCCACTCCCAAAAGTACAATCCGCAAATATCTTATGTTTAGGCATAAGCTCCAGGTATCTCTCTTCCTTACCATGCTTGCCGCCAATCCACTTTATATTGCTTAAGTTTTTAAGTTTCACTATCCACCATCCTCCAATCCTAGAAGTTTACTCTCAAGGTCTTTTATCTGGTCCTTGCTGTAATTTCGACCTTTGAAGTTGTTAGAGGTACTTTTCTTCTTGTTGTAATTGGCCGCACTTCTCCCCTGAGCTTTATTTTCAGATTGCTGCTTGACTTTTAATTCAAAGTCTCTTTTATCGGCCATAACTGCTTCAACCGTAGTGATTTTATTATTCTTCCATCGGTCAAGCACTTTCTTTACATACCGCATATCCCGTATATTGGCTTCAACTGCTTCCTGCAGTGCCAAGATAATTACATCGGGCTCTATGCCATCTTCTATGTATCCCTCTAAAGTCTCAACTTCAAAAGTTGTTATCAGATGTCCAAAATTATTATTAAAAAAATCTATATAATTAGACTTATCCACATTATCCACAGGCTCGTCTTCTATAGTAGGAGTAGTAGTATTATCTACTTTACTTTCCTTTACTTTACTTTGGGGATTAATGTCTGCATTAACTACCTCTTTATTAGGATTAATGTCAACAATAATTAAGTTTTTGTGTACATTAATAGTTTCATTATCTAAAAGCAGGTATTCTTTGTATATTTTTACCTTTTGTCTTCTGCCTACTGCTTCTAAATATCTCTTCTGAATACCCCTTGAAGTAAGTACCTTATAGCTTTCAAAGGCATTTTTATCGAATAACTCCCACTTAACACAATCATTAATGATTACATTAATTAAGTTACTGTCTACATTAACCCTTTTTGAAAAGAGTAATTGCTGTTTTTCAGTCCACTCATAGAAGTAACCGTGCTTATAAATCTTCATTAATAATTTAATTACTACACCAAACCCCATTAACCCATGTTGCGCTTCTATAAGTGCAATTTTATCGTCTTGATCCATATCAACATCTAACGGAAAATATTCTAATCCTTCTTTTTGAGGTCTAGCCAATGTATACACCTTCTCCCATAGTCCAATGCTCCTTAAAATAAATCTATCTTCAACCCTTTATCTGCAATATAAGTAGGCTTTCCTGTAAGCCTCTCTATTTCTTCTTTAAACTGTGTAGCATTGCTATTACTATCACTAAGATGTAAAAGCACAATATCCTTAACTTCAGTTAAATCAGTAGTTTTTAAAAATTCCTTCACATTATCTAAACTGAAATGAGATTTTAAAAGTCTATTTCTAAGTGCAGGATGTATTAATCCTTTTTCAAAGTTTTCATTTACAATATCCATACTGTAGTTACATTCAATCATAATGTGATTAAGCCCTGTAAATTTATACTGACAGTAGTAACTATCTGTAATGAAAAGCAGCTTACCCATATCATTGTGTTGTATAAGAAACCCTAAAGGCTCCACTGCATCATGTTCAGTTTCAAATGGTAATACAGTAAAGTTATCAAGACTAATTTGTTTTTCTGACTCTATAGGAAACAATCTATAATTGAGTTTTAAATTTAATGTTGATATAGTTCCTATACTTGTATAAACATAAATTCCGTTATTTTTTAAGTCATTTATAGCTTTAGAATGGTCTTTATGGCTGTGTGTGACCAAACACCCTACTACATTCATCAAATTAAAATCTAGTCCTTTTAAAATAGTTTTATAGGGTAGTCCACAATCAAGTATCAAAGTTTCATCTTTATTCTGGAGCAGATAGCAATTACCTGCTGATCCACTCCCTAATACTGTAAGTTTCATCAGAATCCCGGACCTTCCGTTTCAGTTTGTCCTGAAATATTTTCTTCCTTAGTATTCTTAACATCTTCATGTTTTACATCAATTACACTCTGGGGTTTTGGTTTATCAGCCTGTTCCTTGGACTGTTCCGTGGGTGCTTCAATATCTATAGCCTTCTTATTAGCTTTGTCCTTTATTTCTTCCTTAACCTCATATTCAACGTTACTTACCATGCTTTCTTCATCATAAGTCTTGTCTGTATTATTAAAGGCTTCAACCAAAAGATCACTGTCATCCGAGGTATTGGCATACATCTTACAAGCCCTGTTTATTACTGACTTCTTTGCCATTTCGTCTGTAAAGTTATTATGAGCTCCACTATTACCTTTTGCATAGCCTTGCTTCCAAGCATTCTTTATTTGGTTTATATTCATTACTTCCGTATGAATGGGACCATTTTCCCCTATTACTACTGCAAAGGCTCCCTTAATTTTGTTGGTATCTATGTTTTCAAACTTAGGATTGAATTTACTAATTTTTAATGTGGCCGTGTCCAGGTCATAGATCTGCTCAAATTCATCACCCTCATATATGCAGTAAGATTTTATATCTTTAATACCTTTTAACCTCTTAGTTACTGCTACAGTTCCCATATAACTTCTCATAAGCTGCAGTTGGCCTCCATAGACCACAAAATAACATTGCTTTTTAGCCGGTGTTAAACCCTGCAGACACATATCGTATAATGAGCCTATAATTGAATTTTTAGTGCATACTTCTAGGGCTGGTTTGTTATTTTTATCTTTTACTTCCTGAAGTGCCAGCCATGCACTGTTTAAGGCATTGGCAACTGAATAATTAGCTGGAAACACTATATCATTATTTTTTCTAAGTTCACTTATTTTTTCTGTTATCTGATTTAAAGCCTCTTCCTTGGCTAATGCTATTGCAGTACTTTTACTTTCCATTTGTATCACCTTCCTTTAACTTGCCAGTTGTTTTTCCTCTGCAAGTTCGCCATTTTCAATTCTTAATTTTTTATCTTTACTGCTTACAGCTAAATTCACTATCTGGCTTTCCACATCTATAAGCTTTGTGGTGCTTTCCCTGTTATCTATAAATATTGGTGCATTAATCCCATAGTGTCCGGACAAGGTGTTTATAATATCTATTCCAGCATTGATTCTGGCACCTGAATTTAAGTTTGTGGAAAATGGAATACCATCTATAAGAGGTTCACAGCCCTCTTCAATTCCTCCGTTAACCAGAGTCTTAAAGAATCTAAACTTAACATATTTGAATTTAGAATTAATGCTTGATTCCATAAGTTCAACCTTGGTTTTTATAAATTCGTTACACAAGAACTCCTGTTTCTCTAAATTGGCAATCTGCTGACTCAACTCTTTTTCATTATTAAGAAGTTCTTCAATCCTAGCATTTGTCTTATCATTGATTTCCCTGTATCCCAGCTTGTAGTTGACCTCTTCAAACTCTCTTTCTATACTTTCTTTTCTCTCTTTAAGTTCTCTTATTTGGGTATCTGATTCTATTGGTTTTGACAGTTCCGTTTCAAGGGCTTCTACCTGCTTTAATATCTCCTGGTATTCCTTATTACTATCAAGGTTTATATTCACTTTAAAATTGTCCATTTCAAATTGAAGCTTATCTTTTTGGCTGTTCAGTTTACTCAGAGAATCCCTGGCATTTTTCAAGGCAGTTTCATTCTCCAATGCTCTCTCTTTATACTTTTCAAGTTCATTAGATTTTTCTATACCTTTAGCCCTTATATTCTTGGTAATTGTCGCTTTATTCTGGTTGAAATTTGCTTCCAATTCTTGTCTGTGGCTTTCAATATCCTCATCGTCAAAAGGACGATGGCAGGTAGGACATGTACGTGCATCCTCCGGAAGTTCAAAAACTTTTGCATCTTCCTCATACCACTTGTTTCTTAAAGCTTTAACTTCTACTTCTAAGTTCCTGGCCATTTTAAGATTATTATTTTTCTCTATTTCAAGGGATTTAATATCAAACTTAATTTCAGCTATTTCTCCATTTAAACTGGTTATTTCCTGGGCTATTTTATCCTTGCCTCTTTCAGCTTTTGCAATTTCTTCATGTTCAATATCCCTAAGTTTAGATTTAAGTCCGTAAAGCTCGTCTTTTTTCATAAATAGTTCATCGTCCATCTTTGTTTTATCAAGCAGCTTCTCTTCCACACTCTTCATACCTGCAACTATTCCGCGTTTTCTAAACTCTAGGGCTTCAAAGTCAACATCTTCTTTTTTCATATTTTTTCTAAGTTCATCAACTCTGTATGGTATTGCCTCTTTGTCTTCAACAAGCTTTTTTCTTGATTCCCTTACACTCTTTTTAAATTCTTCTACATCTTTATTTTCAAGAAATTCTTCCAATGGTTTTAATTCTTCCTTTGAATCAATAACATTCTGGTCCGTAATTTCCCCTATCATTCCCATAAGTATATTTTTTCTTTCCTGCCACTTCATATTCATGGAGAAATACAGTGGATTTGTCAGGAGCTTAAATATATCCTCCTGGATAATTTCATTTATTTTTTTCTTGTACTCAATTTCTTTCTTAGGTACATCATCAATGTAGTAAGAAGTAGTTGCACCCTTACATTCTGATTCGATTTTTCCCTTTGGTTTAACCCATTTTTCTTTCAGGAGCTTCCTTAAAACTGTGTTCACACCATTTATCTCAAGTACTGCTTCAACTTCGGTATGGATCATAGGGTCCACTTTATTGTTCTCATCAAGTGGCTGCACATCAAATTTGCTTATATTCTGACTGTCCTTGTTAAATAGCAGCCATGTAAAGGCATCGAATATTGTGGTCTTTCCTGTGGCATTGTCACCATAGATGTTAGTTATTTTATTAAAGTTTATGTCAAGCTCTTTTATTCCTTTGAAACTTCTAAGATGCAGTTCTTTCAAAACTATTGTTTTGCTCATGCTCTCCCTCCTCGATAACCTTATTTATTTTTTCTATAAAAATGATAAACATTATTCCCATAAATACTGTTGCTACATAGTATATAAAGAAATCAGATATCATATTCTCTCCTGGCATTTGATTTTTCCCCCATTCCAGTGTAGAATGGGGATAACGAATTTTTAATTATTGGCTCTTTTTATAAGAGCTCTTTTTTTATCTGTAATAAACCTCTTACCTGTTCATCTGTGGCAGTAGTAATATCCTGGCATACAGTTTGTCCAGTTTCCACATCATAGAGCTGTTCACCATCAATATCATATTTAACTCTATCTACAGCTTCTTTGTAACCATAGCCTTCATCCAAAACAAGTTGCTCTACCTTATCTATTTTCTTTGTAAGTGAATCCATCTTTTCCACCTCTCCTAATCGTTATACTTAAACCTGCAATACCTATTCAGCTGGTTGTACATACTTTCCCAGCGTTTTGCCTTTTCCCTGTACCCTTCTATAAGTTCCAATCCTTCCTTTAGAAGCTCCCTAAGCTTCTTGTTTTCCCTCTGCAGCTTCACAAACTCTTTATCTCTCATCTATTTACCTTCTTTCAACTTTAGATTTTTCAAATACTCCATAAGCCCTGGCACTGTGCCAACAAAATCAAATGCAATATGTTTCTTTGGAATATCTTCTTCTGGAGTTGCCTTGTCGTCCATATCCTGAATATGTCTCCTTAAACCAATTAAGTCATTAACCATACCCATGTATACATCTTTTTCCACTGGGGTTCTAGCATTACCAAGCTTCCTTTTATACTGGTCTATTAAGCATTGTAAATACCCATTCATTTAATTTCATCTCCCTCATTGCCTGCACTAGACCTTCTCCAAATAGTTCAGCACATAATTTACTATCAGGTATTAAAAATTCGCAAGCACCTCCAGTAACAGTGCATTCCCAGCCATGCCATTCATCCGTTACTCTTGCACAACTACAGCTCATTCCTTTTTCCCCTCCTTCATTTCTTTAACTATAAGCTTGTCTAGTTCTTGGCTAACTTCTAAGGTTCTTTTGTCAAGTCGACCATATAAATCAATATAGCTGTACATTTTCTCTTTAAGAACTTCTATGGCCATGTCTCCACCTTCTCCCTGAGCACATTAATTGCTCTACTTTCCAGCCTAGAAACATATGATTGGTTTGTGTTTAATATCCTGCCAATCTCTTGTTGGTTAAACCCATAAAAATATTTTAGCCTTATAACTGTTTTTAGATTTTTAGGAAGATTATTTAAGGCTGTTCTTAAATCTAAATCCCCCGGAATTTCTTCTTTATCAATCATAAGTTCCATAAATGTTGTACCACTTTCATCTGCCGCATTTACGAAAGCATCCAATGAACATGGTGCTTTTGCTTTAAGCCTGTCCTCTTCATTTTTACCTAGGCACCATTTATCCCTTCTTATGGAATTTAGCAATTCGCCTTCTATTTTT
Source organism: Candidatus Clostridium eludens (assembly GCF_045310515.1). Lineage (NCBI taxonomy): Bacteria > Bacillati > Bacillota > Clostridia > Eubacteriales > Clostridiaceae > Clostridium > Candidatus Clostridium eludens. The sequence goes on from NZ_JBJHZX010000028.1 coordinate 50,658, forward strand.
ATATAGGCATAAGTGAAAATTTCATCCCTCTAGATTCATCAAAATCTCTAGTAGCTTTTACAAGCCCCAAGCATCCTGTCTGAAACATATCATCATAGCTGTGTTTTGATTTAAAACGTCTATATTGCTCACTTACTAATTTATGGACCATGGGAATATGTTCTTCAGCATTAATCATTTTTCTCCCTCCTCAACTGCCTTCAGTCCATTTTTTCTAGCCCATAAGTTTAAATTTTCTTGAGCCTCTTCCCTAGATGAAACCATCGGCATCATTGGAGACTTTACTCTGTGTAGTCCGCCTGCTTCACTTCTTCTAAATGAACCATATTCCTTCATTCCTAAACCAGCACTCACAAATATCACATTACCCTTTTTATCTATATAGTTCATTTCGTTGTCTGCATTTTTAAATTTCTTATCCAGCCAATCATCAAATTCAGAACCATACCTTTTATTCAAGTTAAGATTATCTTCAATTCCTTTCTCTTCCATGAATCTAGCCCACATGCCATCTAGCCAAATCATATACTGATATCCTCTAACCTTACTTGGGTCTACTCCTGTGGCTTTTAAGTAAGCTTTGTATCTCTGGTTAAACATTTATTTCCCTCCTTTTTAGCTTTTTAAAATCTCTCGAATATCCCAAAGCTTCTTATACTTTTCTTCTAATTTGTCATTTAGATTTTTATTAAACCCTCTTAAAAGTCTCTGGGGTGGTTGCTCACTTTCTAGATATCCAATGCACTTAAATCCTTCCATACACAGTTTTTCAACTTTTTTCTTTCCAACATAGGTGCTATTATCAATTATCTTTATCTGTTCTCCAATTTCAGTTTGTAATAAGACATATTTCACTTATTCCACCTCGCCCATCTCCTCATATTCATCATTTTCTACTTCTCCATAACTGCCATCCTTATCCTTAACGACATGCTTGATATTGCACCCCTGCTCTTTTAGGGTAAAAATAACACCATCTAAACACCTTTCTTTTTCTGCCTTGTCTAAGATTTTATCTATGTCAGGGGCATCACTTTCAAATGTAATTTCATGGTTAAATGCTACTTCTTCGGAAACATTTATCTTATATCTTTTCATTTATAGAGCTACCTCTCTATTCTTCTTTATAAGAAACTCTTCTCCTTCGTTGCATATGCCAAAATAAGTATCTGTCCTTGAAAAATAAAACTTTTGTCCCGTCAACTCTTTTAATGCCGATTGCGCTAACTCCCACATTGCCAAATAATGTTCCCTCGATTCTTCAGGTTCTTCCATGATACTTAAATCCCAGTTATAAATAAGGTTTTTAAGTTGTTCCATGAATTGAGAATTTTCATTTATACCGAAATGTATTTTCGGAGCAACCTTTCTCCTTTCCCTCTCTTCAACCAGTCTGTCATACGCTGCTTGATGGATTTCCTTATTCTTTGCCCTAGTGTCACTTTTTATCTGCCACTGAAGAGCCTTAATCTGTCTGTCTAGTTTTGCGTTGTTCTCTGGAATTATTATTTCTAACATGTTTCATTCCTCCTACAAAACTCTATGTTCTATACTTATCTTTTTAAGCCATTCATCTAGCATCTGCCTGTTTATAAGCCATTTATTACCGTTTTTAAAGCATGGAAAATCTTCTGTATGAACCAATTGCCTTATTTTACCTTCATGTATTCCTGCATATTCTGCAGCACTTTTAATATCTAAAGTTGCTTTTAATTGCGGCAAAACTTGTCCCTCCTTTTCATTCATTTCAAGTTCTTTTTAGCCCAAAGATCCAATGACTGTATCTTTTCAGAAAACTCTACTAAACCTTTAACTATAGTCACAAAGTCCTGTTTTTCATCATTTGAAACAACCCCATCCTGTAAAATTTTCATTAGCTCTTGCACAAAAGTTTCTGGATTTTTTGATAAAACCGATAGCTGAATAGCAAGATACGATATTTCTTTAAGTTCAACATTAGGAGCAATACATTTTCCTATAGGGCATTCATTGCAACAGTAATGATGCATAAGTTCAGGTGCATTGTAGAGATCTGCCATCCTTACAACTACATCTGGCGGTATTTGTTTTAATAAGTCTTTTTCATAATTTGTAAGAGAGCTTTCATGTACCCCTAATATATCTGCTGCCTTTTCCCTACTCTTAAGCCTGTCATTATATTCTGCCGCCTTTAATCTTGCCTTCATATAGACGTTGTTGGTATTTTCTATTTTCATAATTCTCACCTCTTTTCTTTTAATCAAATTGTGAATTTATGAGCTTAATTTGTAGTGAAATTATGCCAATTTTAAATCCTTTTGATGATATAATTAATGTATAAAATATTTATACTGCTTCCTCGTTAGTTTTACTTTCTCGAACTCTATTTCCAAAAAAAATTTCTTTAAATTCTTTTTCAGTTAAATTTAAAATATCTTTTATATCTAAAGCTAGTTCAACAGTAATCTTGGATTTACCGTTTTCTATAAGACAATAACTCCCTTTGCTTTTATAATTTAATCTTCTAGACATAGCTTCTTGTGTAAAACCTTTTGACTCCCTTATCTGAGTTAAAAGAGATAAATTCATTTTATCACCGCCCTTAGTTTGAATTAATTAAACTTTATATTCTTATTATAGTTTAAGAATCTTGAATAGTCAATGTATTATGCGAAAAAAATTTAATTTTTTAGAACTTTTAAACATCATTTTTACTTTTGTGATATCATTAAAGTAATGTTTAAAAACTTTAAACTGCAAAGAGGTATATTTATGGATAATATTTTAGGAAAAAGAATAAGATTACTACGTACTGAAAATGGATTAACTCAAGAAGAGTTCGGCAAACCTTATAATTTAAGGAAATCCACAATATCTCAATATGAATCTGGATTTAGCAAACCTGACGATGAACTAAAAAAAAGAATCGTTAATGATTTTAATGTATCTTTAGATTGGCTAATGGGACTTACAGATATACGCAATCCTTATATTGGTAATCAAAATAATAAAGTAGAAGAAACTCAAAATATAAAAAAAGAACCTGAAAAGCCAAAAGAAATCTTACCGGAAAATAAAAAAGAAAAAGAACCCTCAGATTCAGACCTCGCTACCACTCAAATGGTAATTGATAGACTGATTGAAGAAGGATTACTTAAAGATGATAAGATAGATGCTCGTATAGCTAATATGCTTTTAAATTCTTTAAAGATTGATATAGAGTTAAAATTAAATGAGAAAAAGAAAAATCAATCTCCTTAAGAAGAGACAAGACCATTTTGCGTACTTACGCAAAATGGTAGCAAGCAGAAGTTAATTTTCCTGTATATTTTTTATTTTAGAAAATATTAATTTATACTAGAGGAGTTGATTTTATGGCGAATAAGATAAATTACACTAAAGGTAATCATAAATATTATAGAACTGCTCTTTTAATAGGGTACGACTCCGAAGGTAAAAAAATATATAAAGAGTTCTATGGAAAAAGTAAAAATGAAGCTGAACGCAAAAAAGAAGCTTATAAACAGGATCTTAAAAATGGAATAAACAAAACTGCTGAAAATGAAACGTTAAACAGTGCTTTTAACATGTGGTTAATTAACGTCATTCTACCAAGCGGAATAAAGATGAGTACATATGAGACATATGAATCCATATATAGATTATATATAAAAGATTCCAAGCTCGGAATAAGAAAAGTTAAAGATATCAAACCTATTATGATTCAAACGTTTTTAAATGAATTATTTAATGGAGGTAAAAATTATCCTCTCTTATTAAAGACTCTTAAGCTTATAAAAAGATTTTTCAATTACGAAATCGAAAATGATGCTGTAATTAAAAATCCATGCCTAAATGTAAAAGTACCTGGACAAGTAGCTTATTTGAAGGAAAAAAACTCCACTGAAGTTAAAGTATTTACTCGTGATGAAAGAGATAGGATACTTAAATATTTATATAGAATTAATAGCAGGATAGCAAATATTGCTTATCTGGGTTTTTCCTTGGGAATGCGTGAGGGCGAAATATTAGCCTTAAAATGGAGTGACCTTGATACTAAAAACAGAATACTTCACATAAAAGAATCTATACGATACACAAAAGACTTTGATTCCAACGGGGAAGTCGTAGGCGGAAGTACAAAAATAACTGTTCCTAAAACATTATCTTCTGTTAGAGATATAGAATATCCAGATAGTTTTGATGATATGTGGAAAAAAGCAAAATTACAAAACGATAAAGACAATCTTAAGGCCGGAAACAGCTTTAATAATGAATACAACCTTATATTTACCGATGCTATAGGAAATCCTATTAATAAAAGATATGTAATAAGTCAATGGAGAAAAACTCTTAATGCTCTTGATATAGAATATAGAACATTTCATAAGACTAGACATACATTTATAACACAGATGGCTCTTGATAGCATTCCTGAATCTATTACACAGGCAATTGTAGGCCATAAAAAGGGCAGTGAAATTACACATAATATATATACCCACATAAATAAGGAGAATACTAAAAAGGCTTTAGAAAATTATAAAATCATCGTACCCAAGGGGTAAATTATTGTACGTTACTTTTTCTAGGTCGGGAATAGGTCGGGAATTTTTGCAATTTTAGATTAATATAGCAGCCTCTAAAAGGCTGCTACACCGCACAAATAGTGCATTTGTAAGTTAGTTGACCTGGTCTTTGCCCCCACACTCGCCTGCTGGAACGTTCACTACCCGGAATTACCCTCTCACTACTAATCCTCTCGTATTTTACGGCAGGACTTACTTCTAAATCGCACCATGCTCATTAAATATTTTATTTAACTTACGTGGATCGTTTTGCCTGCGACTAGCATCGATTTTCAACCACAAACCTAACTCAACTAATAAAATTATACCTTACTTTTGGCTCCAGTCAATATATTAATTTTTTTTGCTCCACCTCGAAGAAGCTCACTGCAGCAGCAAAAAGCCGTAGCACCAGTGGTTAATACATCATCCACTATTAAAATATTTCCATTCTTTATAGACTCTTTATCAAATATTTTAAAACTTCCTTGAATGTTATTCCATCTTTCTTCTTTATCTAGACCTATTTGATCTTTGGTATCTTTTATCTTGTTTAAACAAGATATAACAGGTTTGTGCAGATATTTACCTAAAATCCTTGCTAAGTATTCACTTTGATTGTATCCTCTTCTCTTACGGCTTTTTTTTGTCATAGGTACATATGTTATAATATCAAAATTAATTTTGTTACTATACACCGTGTTTTTCATATATCCGGCTATAACTTCCCCTGCTTTAAAAGAACTTTTATACTTTAATTTTAGAATAAGCTCCATCATAGCTCCTGAATAATAGGCACTGCTATAACATCTGCAATCTGTATTATGAATTTTTATATTGAAACTATCTTTACAAATTTTTATATTATTTTCACAAGTTTCACATATGATTTTATCCTTGTATAAGTCCTTTTTGCACAATATGCACTTTTCATCTCCGCAGTATACTAATTCTAGTACACAATCTAATAAAAATTTTAGGTTCCTAATAAGCCCATTTTCCATGCTTTTCTATTAAAATCTCTGGTTATAATTCTAGCCTTCTCCATGTGTTTACTTTCCAAGTTAGCTACCAGTATAACCTCTTCTTTTAAATTCTTTCCGTCCTTTCCTATGTTTCTACTCCCACATAAATAAACAAATTTTTTATAATCAAATTTAGGATCATCTGCAAAATATGCCATTACATCGCAATTTTCTGTATTGGATATAATCTCCTGAAGACAATTAGTTATTAATATAGCATTTACTGCATGTAAAAATTCAGAAATTAATTTTCTATCAGATTTCCCGTCAGAAAAGTGTATAATATTCTCACTGAAATTTTTACAATAATTATAAATATAGAAATATACATTTTCTAATTTTTCTTCATCTGGAACATATATTATAGCCTTTTTTCCTATATCTATAGACCATTTCAAATAATCATATACAACAAATGGTATCTCTTTATTTATATTAAGTCTGGTAAGTATTATTCTAGGTTCTACTATTTGTATTCCATTTCTGATGGGCATAAATACTTCCCTGGCATGTTTGAATATATTTTCTATAGAATATATGATAATTTTACTATCCCTGCAGGTTAACTTATCGATTAAATCAAATATCTCATACTTGTTATATGTAGAAAAACTGCTTATATCATCATATATAATTAATTGAAACTTTTCCTTTAATTTCACAGCATTTTGGAAATTGCATATTTTTAGCTTAGAATTTGTATACTTTTGTGGTTTTCTTATGTAAATATAATTTGTAAGTTCTGTATATTCTTTTATGTTTTTTATTATACTAACATTATAAGGTTCTTCATTAGTAATATAAATCACACTCTTGTTTTGTCTTATATACAATTCAATAATCTCTATAAAAATCTTAGTTGAATTATAAGGGACTGAAGTAACACTTAGAAAAGACTCTTTAATAATACTCCAGTTTAATATTTCTTCACTTATTTTTTTTCCTCTATCGATGAAACTCATTTTATTCCAAAGCAACATCTACTTCACTCTCCATTATATCCATTATTCTATATTTTAATAACGAATATCTTTCAAAACTTTTATTATTGTTTATCATAAAACTTAAGGCCTTTAAATCTCCAACAAGTACTACCATCTGTTTTGCTCTAGTTATAGCTGTATATAATAAATTTCTATTCATAAGTAAGGTTGGACCCATGAATATGGGAAGAATAATAACAGGAAATTCACTCCCCTGACTTTTGTGTATAGTTATTGCATAAGCTAGATCTAATTCATCTAAGCATATATTGTCATATGTAACTCTTTTTTCTTCATCAAATATTACCGTTACTGTATCTTTCTCTTCATTTATATCCTCAATATATCCGAAATCACCATTAAAAATTCCCACACCTTTTTCTGCCTTCTCTCCTGAAATTCCTTCCCATTTTAAAGTATAGTTATTTTTAATCTGCATTACCTTATCTCCAACTCTGAAAATTATATCTCTAAAATTTTTTTCTTTTTTCTTACAGCTTTTAGGATTTAAAATTTGCTGAAGCTTTCTATTTAAAGTTGACACTCCTAAAATTCCTTTTCTCATAGGAGATAATATTTGAATGTGTTTCATCTTATTCCAATTTTTATTAAAGTTAGGTAATCTCTTACTAGCTAATTCCATTACCAAATTTAATATATTGGAAAATTCTAAAGATCTTATAAAATAAAAGTCCTTAAGTTTTTTATTTAAAATAGGCATTTCTCCTGAATTTATTTTATGAGCATTTACTATAATCATACTCTCCTTGGACTGCCTAAATATTTCTTTCAGTCTAACTACTTTAATACACCGACTATCTATAAAATCTCTAAGTACATTTCCAGGTCCTACAGAAGGAAGCTGTTGTACATCTCCTACTATTATAAGTCTGGTTTTTAATGAAATAGCTTTTAATAAATTATTCATCATTACTACATCTATCATAGAAGCTTCATCTACAATTACCACATCACATTGAAGAGGTGATTCTTCTCCCCTAGAAAAAAACAACGCTTCCTCATCACTTTCTATACCTATTTCAAGTAATCTATGTATAGTTTTTGCTTCCCTATTAGTAGCTTCAGACATTCTTTTTGCAGCTCTCCCAGTAGGAGCACCCATAAGAACTTTCAGATTTGACTTTTCAAACAATTGAATTATACAATTAATTATAGTGGTCTTTCCCGTTCCTGGACCGCCTGTTATTATTTCTACACTATTTTCTACTGCTCCCTTAATTGCCTCTTTCTGTGAAATGGCGAACTCTATGTTATTCACCTCTTCAAACTCTTTAATTTCTTTATCTACATCCAGTTCTATATTTTTACACTGATTAAAAGCCAGAGTTAAAATTTTCTTAGTTACACTTAATTCACAATAATAATAAGTCATAGAAAATACACAAATTTTACTTTTCCACTGTTCTAACTTTATTTTTCCATTTATAGAACTTTCATATATGTTTTTCTCCAGTTCTTTCTGGGTTACCTGAAGTATATTTATTCCATCCGCTATCAATATATCTATAGGCATATAGGTATTTCCCATACTACAGAATTTGTTTACCAAATACCTTATACCACTTTGTATCCTAAAAGGAGAATTTTTTTCTATACCAAGACCTCTGGCTATTTTATCTGCTATCTTAAATCCTATCCCTGATATCTCTTCTGTGAGAACATACGGATTTTCTTTCACCACATTTATAGAATTAACCCCTAGTTTTTTATATATTTTAACACATTGATTTGGAGTGACTCCATAAGTCTGTAAAAATATCATTATGTTTCTTATTTCATATTGCTGACAATAAGATTTATTTATTAAGGCTATCTTTCTTGACCCTATGCCTTCTATTTCCTTTAATCTTCCTATATCATGATCTAGTATATAAAGAGTATCTTTTCCGAATTTCTCCACTATTTTCTTTGCAGTAACCGGTCCTATCCCAGATATAATACCCGAAGATAAATATTTTTCTATTCCAAACAAGGTATTTGGAATTATTTCTTCAAATACCTGGACTTTGAATTGATGACCAAATTCAGGATGAACTACCCATTCTCCTGAAATCTTTAAATTTTGTCCTTCCATTATATAAGGTATACATCCAACTATAGTCACTATATCTTCTTTTTCTTTTATTTTAGCAACCGCATATCCATTATTTTTATTTTGAAATATTATAGCTTCTACAATTCCCTGTAATTCTTGCATATAACTCACCTTAATATAAAATTATTTACATCATTATTATACACTTACACGTTATAAAAATATATACAAATGTTTTTATACAATATTTAACTGTATAGTATTTCATAAACAATAATCCAAAAGCTTCTTAAAATAAAATTGATAAATATTACACGAAAATTCGGTGTCCTCAACACTAAATCTAGTGAAAAAGTTAAAGTATTTGTTGCCAGCGGTACACCAAAAGGGGCACTTACCACAATTGGATCCAATGATATAAATACTTCCTATATAGAAGCTGCCGGAGGCGTAAATATAGCCCCAGAAAATATTTCCAAAAAATCTAGCACTAGTAGTAATGAAGGCAACAGTGTTGATTTTGAATTCTTGTATAAAAATCAGCCAGATGTAATTATAGTTACAAGTAAAAGCACTTACGATTATATCATGGACACAAGCAGTTCAAATCAGTGGCAATCCCTCACAGCTGTAAAAAATAAAAAGGTTTATCTTAATCCTAAAGGAGTGTATTTGTGATCTGTAAGAAGTGTAGAAGGTATATTACAACCTTTATGGTTGGCAAAAAACCTTCATCCTGATATATTTAATGATTTAGATATTAAACAAAAAGTAAAAGAATTTTATAAAAATTATTATTATTATGATCTATCCGCTAATGACATAGAGGACATATTAAATCCAAAAAAATAAATATGTAAAGTATACCAACATACTTAACTGGGGGATCTGTTGAAAATACTCAAAATAAAAAAACTCCGTATAACTATAAAATGTACCCTATCAGATAGACACTTGAAAAAAGTCTACTCGATAGGGTATTTTTATTATAATGAAACAGATAA
>NZ_JBJHZX010000029.1:0-59607 GCF_045310515.1 Candidatus Clostridium eludens
TTTATCTGTTTCATTATAATAAAAATACCCTATCGAGTAGACTTTTTTCAAGTGTCTATCTGATAGGGTACATTTTAATGTGGGTTTAGGCTTTTATTTGTATAGATCTATAGGACACTTATAATTTTATTTTTTATTCTTTTGAAAGTTTTTTCAGAAATGAAACTTTTTTTATTTACACAGTTTAAATATGTGTTTTCAGAGATGCCTAAAATTTTAGAAGCTTCTTTTTTACTTATATTTTTATTAGTTCTCCACAATTCTAATAGTATACTACAATCATAAGCTATAAATTTCATATAGCCATTACATATTATGTTATTGCCAAATAGCTTATATAATTTTATTATAATATTAGGTGATGGATTAACATTAGAATTTTCATATGATATTATTCCGGATGTAGAAATATTTATAATCTTACTTAGTTCACTGGTAGTTAAGTTATTATTTTTTCTTATTTTTCTTAGTCTGGTTCCAAATGTGTCTGATTCTAAGTAAGGGTATACAAGGTTTAAACAGTCATTTAGATTAAATTTAAAGCCCTTGGTTAGTGTCGCAATACTGCAAATCATGCATGAGCATGACCAGGGAAGTTTACATTTTTATGTCTTGTAACACTATCGGTAATATTTATTAAGTCTCCTGCCCCTAGAGCAATAATTTCTTCTGCAGCAGTATATCTGCCATTGTTTCTCATTATTCCGCCCACATTTCCAAGGCCAAGTACCATATCTGTTTTTTCATACATAATTACTTCTGCACCTGCTTTTTTTGCAGTTAGGGCTGCTGCACATCCAGACCAACTTAAATAACCCCTTTTTTGAATATAGTAATATTTAAGGATTTATTATCGTAATCATAGATGATATCTTGTATTATGCTTTTAATATAAAGTCTCCTTAAAGTAGTATCAGACGTATTAAATATATTTTTTATAGTATTATGAATAATATCGATATTGTTTTTGTTTAAAGTGTCTAATAACTTTTCTCTTTGTAACTCCAATAATCTTTCATTCAACATATTATTATTCTGAGTTAAATCTTCAATTCTTCTCATTAATACTTTTGAGGCATCATTTGACATCAAGGCCAATTTATCAACTAGGTTATTGATAGCAACAGTATTTAAATTAATTTTCTTACTTATTGATTTGATTTCATTTTTTATATCTTTTTTATCCTTGTATTCTTCAAGGTAGTCTTTTAAATAATCCTTATCAAGAAAGTCTTTTAAGAAATTCAGAAAATCCTCTTCAGCATAATCGACTCTTAAATGTTTGCTGGGACAGCCCACTTCATTTCCTTTGTTTGAACATACAAAATAATACTTTTGCGGAACTTTTTTTCTAAGTGCTCCTGTCTTTACAATCATATGCCCACCACATTTACATTTTATAAGGCCGCCAGATAAAAAAGAATTATTACTTTCATGGGGATGTGGATCAACTGTTTTTTCTTTTAATTTTTGTTGTACCTTTATCCATAAATTTAAATCTATAATTGGTGTATGCTTAGAGATGCCGACGAATTTATTTTTGTCATTCCAAGATTTTTTACCATTAGTTCGAGGTCTACGATTATATGGTAAAAAGCCGCATCCATTAGGTTCTCCATAAACAGTATATCCTTGACTTTCTAAATATTTAATTGATTGCTTGGTAGCTTCTAAATAGGTAGGATTTCTTAATATATTTAATATGGTTTTATTAGGATAACTGGTCCCTTCATTTTTGAAGTGTTTGCTTATCTGGTACATGGAAAGCCCAGCAGCATAACTTTCAAATATCTTTTGTATATTTTTAGATCCATCATCTATAAGCTCTAAATACGTTATGTCTTTGCCATTTTCTTTGATTCGTTTTGTTTTATATCCTTTAGGTGGAGTTCCACCACTCCAACGGCCCATTTTTGCAAGCTCTTTCATATTGTCTTTTACTCTCTGAGCAATGTTCATTCTCTCCATTTCAGCAAAAGAGGCTAGTAACATCATCATCATTTTACCTGCAGGAGTAGATGGGTCAAAACCTTCTGTAATACTTATCAAGTGAATTCCTAATTTGTCAAGTTCGTCAAATACATTTACAAAATCTACAATATTTCTGGCTATACGGTCTATTTTATATACGGCAATTATATCAAATTGTTTAATTTTAGCTAGTTCCATCATTCTCTGAAATGAGGGTCTGTTTATATTACTACCTGAAAATCCTTCGTCCTGGAATACTTCAAATTTACATTCTTCATTTTCTCTTTTAAAATATTGTTTGCAGATAGCTATTTGATTTTTTATACTTTCTCCGGTATCTGTTTCCACAGATTTACGGCTATATATGGCTATTCTTAGCATTATAATTCAATTCCTCTCTAATATCATCACTGCTTATTGAAATAGCTTTTGACGTGCTGTACAAATTGATAAGCTTCTTCTGACTTCTTAAAAGTATTGTCAGGGTTGATAATAAAATCTTTAATGGATTCTTGATTTTTTTCTAGGGCATCTAGCTTTAACATTACTTCGGTATGGTTATCATTAATTTGTCTCTGAATTTGATTAACAGTGGTTGAAAGTTCTGATAATATATTCAATATTTTTTCTTCGTTATTCATAGTTAATTCCTCCTTTAACACTTATAATAGCCTATCTTTTATTTCTTCTGCTATTAAACTGGTTTACGTCTCAAGGTCCTTATTTCGGCTTCGTGAGATCCATACATCTCTAATAGAGATCTATTAGTTTCTTTTAATTCGGAAAAATTTTCATCCATTTTGCTAGATATATTTTTTACTGTATCTTGCAGCTCTGCAAATTGGTGATTTAATTTATTAATTTCAGCTTTATGCATCTGTGAGTTGTGTTCAAGAGCTTTAAGAATTTGAGTGTTTTCAGATGTTTGGGATTGAAGCCCATTAATTTGAGATTGTATGGATTCAAGAATTTTTAATATTTTTTCTTCATTGTTCATAGGTAATGCCTCCTTTAACATATCATTCCTTATAGAATATAAATATTAGGTTGAAATAAATATGAAATCTTACACTAGTCTTCTTTTCAGTACAGTAATATCCACCTCATGCCTTCCTAAAATTTCTTTTACTGCATTAATATTCTCATCTATGTTTTTTAAATGACCACTAATATGTGCTATGTCGTTATTCAAGTTATCTCTTTCAGCTTTATTTACTTCTGAGCTATGTTCTAATGCTCTTAGGATTTTATGATCCTCGTCTTGTTGAATTCTAATAGACTTCATGTCATTTTTTATGGGTTCTAATTCTGCCTTTAATAGGTCCCTTATAGCGTTCAAATCTTCTTTATTCACCTTATTCACCACCTTAAAGTATTATAGTTTATTTTTATTATCTTAATGGAGGTTATAGCATATTCCATTTGAATTGTGATATAATATATTTAAAAGAAGCCGTTGCGGTTTTTTATAGTAAAATATTGTTAGTTAACTAAGAATGCACTTTGTCGTTGAGGTGCATTTTAGTTTTTTGAGTTTTTATCTTCAGCAGTTATAGATATTTCATTTTCAGTCAATTTCCCAATTGAAGACTTACCTTTGATTATTAATCTATCTTTTAAATATGTTCCTACAATCACCATACCTGTTAAGCCTAATGCTGTAATACATATTGATATTACTATAATCACAGTGTCACTCATATTGCCACCTCCTCTGTTGTCAAATTAACCACAACGACCTCTTTTGTAAGAGATAAAATCCTGGGAGGTGACTAACTAAAAACATTTTTATTCTCTTGATAAAAATTATATCATATTTCATTTATGTTATGCGGCTAGTATTTTACATATGTACTATCTGTTTTAAAGGTAATTAAATCTTAATTTTAATAATTCTATAGGATTCTTCCGGCCTGAGCTATTCGTTGAAATGCAATTGCTTATAATTCTATATTATCTATAATATCTTTCCGTTTACTTTCATATTCTTCATCTGTAAGTATTCCTTGACTCTTTAGCTGTTTAAGTTTGTTGAGTTTTTGAGCAGTTGTGTTATTTGAGGGTGTATTTGGATTGTATAATATTATTTTGCCTGAGAGCATAATAATTCCAAATAATATTGATATTATTATACCTGTAGTTTTGGCATTTTTGGCTACTTCTGACTTGGCAGATGTTTTGTCTGCCTCAATTTGATCGCTATCATAATAATGTGAAGTTTTCTTAGAATCATATGCCTGATTAAGTGCTGATAACCTTGAATTTGTGTTTAAAATTATAGAAGACAATATTATTGCATATAAAATCAAACACACTGCAATGAATTTCTTTTGCTTTCCATTCATCAAATCCCCCTCCCTGAATTTTTCTTTTAGTACAGTTAATATAAGTATAATAGCAAATAAAATTGATACTACTATGACTAAATTCCTGGCAATTTTCAGCACTCTTTGTCTGGCAGCTTCTTTCTCTTTTGCAACTTGGTCGTAATTGTTTGACATTATAGTTTCTTTTTTTGTAAGCTTCCACCCTTCAGGATTGTCTTTTAATTCAGAACTGCGTTCAATTGGTGCCCATCCCGGAAGGTTGCTATTCGAATCATTATTTGTATTTGGATCATAGATATATTTAGTTTCAGGAAATGTCTTTCTTTTGGCATCATAAGTCTTATTAATTATGGATAGTTTTATAGCTGTGCCTATTCCTATAGATGGTATTGTTATTACAAGCAATACAATACATATAATTATAAATTTCTTTCGTTTCAAAATACATGCACCTCATGCACCTCTGGCTATAATTTATATAATAATTCTATATTAAGTTTATTTTTTCCTTTAAATAATTACTTTTGTATATTTTTTAAAAAAATATTTTTCGCTTTTTTAGATATAACCAAATTTTAACTTTAATAATTCGGGTAAAATATTTTCAGAACGAGCTATTTCATCTAAGGAAAAACCTTCATATTCATTTAAAATATCATCTGGTATAAGGTATTCTGCTGCAAATAGGTTAGCTTCTTTTTCTAGCTTGGAAGTAAGAAATAAAGTTTTATTTTTCATAAAGTAACAATTAGTTCTTTTATGTAAAATTGAATGGCCTATCTCTCATGGGCGAGTACAATTATTCGTTCATATTCATTTAGACATGAATTTAGACATATGATTTTGCGGCGTTTTATATAAAGATATGAACCAGCGTATGAGCCTAGTGGAACTATTTGTAAAATAATACCCAGACACCTAGCTAATTCATACACATTATTTGTCTTGTATTTTCTTATGAGGGCTTGGACTATCTTTTTTATTCTAGAGTGCATACACCTCATCCCCTTTTATTATCTTCTATATTTTTTGGGCGTATAAGTTTCTTTGTTCTTTACCTTTATAGTTTTCAAGGCTAATTCAAGAGCACTCCTGAATAATTCCTTATCTTCTTCATTCATTTCTATGTCATTATAATAAGCCGGACCATCTTCCCCTTTATCCAGTTTATCCATAATGGAATTAACATCCTTAGCTATATCTTTCATATCTCTTTTATTTAATTCAGGTTTTGGGTTTTTAGTATCAATACCACCTAACAACTTATCTACACTTGTTCCTAAAGCCTCGGATAATTTTTCAAGAGTATTTCTTGAAGGGTTTAATATTTTATTATTTTCGATTTCACTTATTGTACTTTTATTTATACCTGAAAGATTTGCGAGCTTATTAATACTTAATTTATGGTTCTGTCTTATTTTTCTTAAGTTTTCACTCAAATTAGTCATTGCAACATTTTCCTTTCTGTTCGGTTTATATTACATATTATAATACAAGTGTTTGATAAAGTAAACAGTAATTCTAAGAAAATAGGAGAAAGTGAAAGTATATTAGAGATATCGTTTGAAACATCAAACAATACGATAAATATTACGAATTGGGTGTTTGACGATTCAAACATATAATATAATCATGGTCAAACGAAAGGAGGTAAATAATTGAATAACAACATAAAAGAATTAGTTAAAAGCCTGAAAAGTAAAGGAATAAGTACAAGTGAAATAATCAAGGAGAGTGGTTTGAGTAGAACACAATTCTATGCAATATTAAATGAGGATTGTATCCCAAAACTTGATACGGCTAATAAGATATGTAAGGTTTTGAAAGCTAATATCGAAGATGTGTTTCCTGAATTAAAGAGAAAGAGGAGTTGAAATATTGAGTAGCATTGTACCAAGACCAAACAACCTACCTGATAATATAGGGGATTTAAGCAAATTTGTATTGGTAGGAAGAGAAAAGCTTGTACCTGTGAAAGCAGAAATAAGGGTAATAGACAAATGATTAATCAAAGAAAGGAGATATATATATGAATTTAAGAAAATTATCTATTGACAATTTAAAAAATGCTATCTGGACTTATAACAATGGTATGGTCCCAATCGGAGGACTAGATGTAGAAGAATATCGTAATGAACTTATCCGTAGGGGGGAAGATGGGAAAGGATACCATGAGAGTGAAGAAGATAATCAATGGAGAAGATTTGAGATTATTAATAAAGAAAATGAGAAACAGCTCCTAGAATTATTAGATTCTAAGAGCTTAACTAGAGAAGATTTAATGTTAATCTTGAGCACAATCAAAATTAGGTTAAAAAGCATCCCGACACAAGAATTAGTTAAAGAGTTAGAAAATAGGAAAGAAATAGAGAAAATATCCGTAGGTATGTATGCACCCTACGAATTAAGAAAAAAGTATTTTGAAAGAAAATCTAGAGATAAAACCTGTGATCAGATTGATGCTGATACGGCTTTAGTTATCCCCAGAGTCTTTGAGTGATTTTAAATATGAGTCATACATGCGTTTAAAGGTTGGAAAGGCTTTGCTATTCCCATGGTGCCTAAGCTGAAATTCTACGTAACTTAGGATTTTGTCCTTATCGTTAGTATCTGGGAAGTTCTTATCTCTTAAAATATCCTCAGCAAAGTCTCCTCTTATGCTATCTTTACCTTTATATTTAACAACCCATTCTTTAAAAGTTTGCAATAGAATCACCACCTTTCATGGTGATTAGATTCTACAAAATGTTATAAATGCCTTTAGAAAAATATGTAAAAATCTTAAGGGACGAACGTAAGAGATTAAAAAATTTGGTGAGGATAAAACGCCTGCAAAACTTCCAATCAAGGTAGACTTCAGGTGGCTCCAGCCAAGAGAAATATAAAACAATGAAAAGGCAGAGTAACCATATAAAATCATTTGAATAATATGGTAGTAATATTTCCAGGAGGTATTAAATGAAAAAGGAAAGAGAAAGGTTGAAAATTATAGTTACAAACCCAGAAGAGATTCCAGAAGCTAAAAAAAGATTTACAAAATTATTCTGTGACTTAAACAGAGACAAAATATTAAAAGCTATTGAAGAGTTAAATGACAGTGAACTTAAAGATGCAAAGTGATTAACAGGCTGTAAAGCCTTTTATAAAAAAGTGTGTTACAGAAAAATACAAACACTTTCCCAATATATACTATGAATCATACCTTGAAAATGTGACATTTCAAATACAATTCATTTTAGTAGTGCCGTAACGGCTTATATAAAAGAAAAATATGTAAAGGAAGTGATACAAGGTGATTGAAGTTATATCTAAAGAAAAATCAAGTAAAATAATCGATACTAGAAAACCATATGGCTTATTTTTGATACTAAATAAAGACGGCAGCTTTGCCGGAGTAGACAATACAGCTGGTAAAGCTTTCACGGAAGATTTTAAGGACTTAAAAAATTGTATTGCATATTTGAACGGAGCAGATTTGGAAGATTGTTTGGAATTGGAGTGGTAGTTAGATGAATGATTATTGGTACAACCACCCTGTTAATTCTGAAGAATTTAAAACAGGATTGGAAGAAGCTCTAGAAAGTCAGCTAGTTAAATTGTTAGTTGCATTTACTGTAAGGCAGGGAAGAGGAGAAAAAGGTAACAGCCAAAATCACGGCCATAAGAAATGAGAAGGAAAGGAGGAAGAAAGTTGATAAAAAATGTTGCTGAAAATCTGACACTAGATGAATGTATAAGTTTCAACAGAGAATTTGGGATTACTTTAACTGTAACTGACGGAAAAGATATTCAGGTAGATATTGAACCAGGTATCTATGTAAGTTTCTTGGGAGTTTTGATAGTCGAATAAAAAAGAACCCTTTGCAAGAGGGTCCAAGAGAAATTTATAAACAACAATCCTATTCTACAGTAGGATAGGAAATAAGTCAAATGTGGAGGAAATTTAATATGAAATTTTATGAAGGAAAGACTTTAGAAAAAATAGGATATGATTTTTATTGCGATATTGCAATAAATATTGTTAATAAAAGAAAAGAATTAGAATTAACTCAAGAAGAACTGGCTAAAAAGGCAACAATAAAATTAAGTAGATTGAGTAAAATTGAGAACGTTCAATATCGTATAAGGCTTGGTGAAATTGAATGTTTGGCGAAAGTGCTAGATGTAACTGTTAATAATCTAATTAATTCAAAAATAGATAGTCAAGCTGGTGACTGTTTATATCTTGTGTATATGGAGAATGACGAAAATTTTAAGCTATATGTAAAGGCTAGTAATAAAAGAATGGCTTTTTTAAAGCTTGAGAGAACGCTAAATGACAAAGGACTTACGTGGTTCAGCGCTCCAAGAACTAGAGTTTTTGTTGAATTAGTGGGCGTACCTGTAGTTAAACAAGAATTAGAAGACAAGTTATCTAGGTTTAAAGAAGACCAAGAAATTGAAAAGTAGAAGGTTCAAAGAGTACTTAAAAATCAAATGTGGAGGTAAATATGTTTGTAGCAAAAGTAAAAAGGTTAAAAGAAGAAACAGTTACCTTTATAGAATTGAGAGATTTAGAAGATTTAATTGTCACTACAATGGGTGAAGATGTATGGTTGGCCATACTTGAATTTACCCAGGAAAGAATTGAAGAATTAGAGGAGCAAATAGCAGAATTAGAAGCTGACTCTATACCTTATATTAATTCTAAAATAGCGAATCTAATAGATGTTATAAAAGCATCCAAAAGGTTAAATAGAAAATTCTTAATAGAAGAACTAGAAAAATTAATTAATTGATGAAAGGATTGATATAAATTATGGATATTACATTAACGATTAAAGCTGAGGCGCAATTACTTAAGGTTCTTGAGAGGTTTGCAGGTACAATAGAACTAAAAGAAAATTACATCCCGGCAGCTAATCAAATAGAAACTAAACCTGTGGGGAATGTTAACTCCTCAGCTCAACAACCTGTTACTCCTATACAACAGACACCAGTTACGCCGCCATCTGCACCTATCCAACCGGTACAACCAGTTACGCAACCACAACCAACACAGCAACAGATGCCGCCGGTAGCCAATACCGCAGTACCAACCGCAATACAGACTTATACTATGGATCAACTAGCATTAGCAGCTACGCAACTTATGGACGCAGGAAAACAGGTACAATTACAACAGCTTCTAGCATCATTTGGAGTACAGGCACTTACATTTTTGCCTAAAGAACAATATGGAGCTTTTGCCACACAGCTGAGAGCAATGGGGGCCCAAATATGAGTGTCTCAGAAAAACATGCCATTCTATCTCCAAGTTCATCACATAGATGGCTTAAATGCACACCTTCGGCAAGGTTAGAAGAAACCTTGCCTGAAAAAACAAGTGAGTATGCTGCAGCTGGTACACTAGCGCATAAAATAGCAGAATTGAAACTTAAAAAATACTGTATCGAACCAATGAGTACAAGGACTTTTAATAGTAGGTTAAATAAATTGAAAAAGCAGCCACTATATGAGGATGAAATGATGAAGCGTACCGATACTTATCTGGACTATGTGGCCGGAATATTGCATGGCTTTGATGCCCCGCCTTATGCCGCAGTGGAAAAAAAAATTGACTATAGTACTTATGCTCCAGAAGGCTTTGGCACCTGTGACTGTCTTATTATAGGCGGTAATATCATGCATGTTATAGATTTTAAATATGGCAAAGGGGTACCCGTATCGGCAGAGAAGAATACACAGATGATGTTTTATGCACTAGGAGCTTTTACGGAGTACGCATTTTTATATCCTATAAAATCCATAATAATGACTATTGTACA
Source organism: Candidatus Clostridium eludens (assembly GCF_045310515.1). NCBI lineage: Bacteria > Bacillati > Bacillota > Clostridia > Eubacteriales > Clostridiaceae > Clostridium > Candidatus Clostridium eludens. Next base: position 10,106 of record NZ_JBJHZX010000029.1, read on the forward strand.
GCCAAGACAAGGCGGCATATCGGAATATCAAATGCCTTCACAGGAGCTTCTTAATTGGGGGGAAAGTATAAAACCTATAGCTCAAAAAGCATTCAATGGTGAAGGTGAATTTATAGCAGGGGCTCACTGTAGATTTTGCAAAGCAGCAGCTACGTGTAGGACTAATAAAGATACAAACATGGCAGTTGATGTGTTCGGTTATAAGGAGCCACCCCTTATATCTAATGAAGAAGTAGGACAAATACTTGAAAAAGCACAGAACCTTGCTAAATGGGTTAAACGCCTTGAAGAATATGCATTGAGTGAAGTCTTAAAGGGCAATGATATTCCGGGATGGAAAGCAGTTCATGGCAAAAGTGTAAGGCAATTTACTGACCAGGATAAAGCTTTTGAAATTTTAAAGGAAAATGGCATGGATGAAATCATGCTCTATGAAAGAAAACCTATTACCTTAGCTGCTGCTGAAGATTTATTAGGAAAATCAAAATTCAAAGAACTTTTGGATAGTTATGTAAATAAATCATCAGGTAAACCGACTCTTGTACCTTTAAATGATAAAAGGGAACCCATTCAAAAAATAAGTGCTAAAGATGTTTTTAAAAATGAAGGAGGAATTGTAAATGATTAATGATCCGCAAAATGTTGTAACAGGAAAAGTAAGATTGAGCTATGTACACTTATGTACTCCATATGCAAATAGAAATGGGGGAGAGCCAAAATACAGTGCTACACTACTTATACCAAAGTCAGATATTGCTACAAAGCAAAGAATAGATGCTGCTATAAATGCCGCAATACAATATGGTGTAAAAGAAAAATTTAATGGGATTCGCCCTCCAGTGTTATCTACACCAGTTCATGACGGAGACGGGGCTAGGCCAAGTGATGGAATGCCTTTTGGTGAAGAATGCAAGGGGCATTGGGTTCTGACAGCTTCTGATAAAGATAAGCAGGACATTGTAGATATAAACCTTAACCCTATTTTAGATCAAACAGATATATATTCAGGAATGTATGCCCGGGTATCAATAAGGTTTTTCCCTTATACTAACAGCGGTAAAAAAGGTATTGGCTGCGGATTGGGGCCTGTACAAAAGTTAGGAGATGGAGAGCCATTGGGTGGACGTATCTCTGCCGCGGATGCCTTTGGGGATAGTACAGGAGGATATGGTGCTCCGGCGCAGCCTGCACAGGGATACCCCCAAACACCATATACACAGCCTTCATATCCCCAACCACAGTATCAACAGCCACAAGTACAACCAGGATACCAACAACTACCTGTCTACCAACCACCAGTGCAACAGCAGCAATTAGATCCTATAACTGGTATGCCTATTAACGGTGGTGTGATGGGTATATGAGGCATTTATCAATAGATTTAGAAACTTTTTCAAGTGTAAATATCGGGAAAGGTGGGCTGTACAAGTATGTACAGTCTCCTGATTTTGAAATACTATTGTTTGCATATTCTTTTGATAGTGAACCAGTAAAAATTATAGATTTTACCCAAAGAGAAGTTCTGCCGCAGGAAATTATGGCGGCATTGAAAGACCCTTATATATTGAAACATGCCTACAATGCACCTTTTGAATGGTATTGCTTAAATAAATTTTATATCTCACCACTTGAGCAATGGAGATGTACTATGATCCACGGATTATATTGTGGATATACTGCAGGTCTTGCGGCTACTGGAAAGGCTTTAGGACTTCCAGAGGACAAACGCAAAATGGGAATAGGTAAGGCGCTTATAAGAACATTTTGTGTACCATGCAAACCTACAAAATCAAATGGGCACCGCACAAGGACTTTACCACATCATGAACCAGAGAAGTGGAGCCTATTCAAAGAATACTGCATACAGGATGTAGTTACTGAAATGGAAATTGAAAGACGACTGCAGGCATTTCCAGTGCCAGAACAAGAACAGGAGTTATGGGAACTTGACCAAAGAATGAATGCCTATGGCGCTAGAGTTGACCAGGACTTAATTGATGGAGCGTTATACTGCAGCAAAGTTGTAAGTGAAAAACTGATGGATGAAGCAGTGAATTTATCAGGTCTTGATAATCCTAATAGTGTTCAGCAGTTATCCGGGTGGCTGGAAAAAGAAACAGGAGAAGAAACTGTAGATTTAACTAAAGATACAGTTAAGAAACTCATAAAGGCCACGGACAATGATGTTGTGAAAAGACTACTTCGGATAAGGCAGGAGCTATCAAAAACTAGTGTTAAAAAATATATAGCTATGAAAGAAGCTGTATGTAGCGATGGCAGAATTAGAGGATTGCTACAATTTTATAAAGCCAATAGAACCGGTAGATGGGCAGGAAGAATCGTGCAGCCGCAAAATTTACCTAGAACAAATATTGAAACACTGGAACTTGCTAGGGATTGTGTTAAATACAAAAAGATAGATGCATTGAAACTAATATACGGCAGTGTACCGGATACCCTTTCACAGCTTATTAGGACTGCTTTTATACCAAGCCAAGGAAATATACTTGTTGACGCTGACTTTTCAGCTATAGAGGCTAGGGTAATCGCATGGATGGCGGGGGAGCAGTGGAGGCTTGATGTATTCAATTCACACGGAAAAATATATGAAGCTTCTGCATCCCAGATGTTTGGTGTACCTATAGAAAAAATTAAAAAAGGAAATCCGGAATATGAGTTAAGACAAAAAGGAAAAGTTGCAGAACTTGCACTTGGATACCAGGGAGCTTCAGGAGCGCTTATAAGTATGGGAGCTTTAAATATGGGCCTTGAAGAGAATGAACTTCCTGAAATTGTACACAGGTGGAGAGCTACAAACAGGCGCATAGTAGACCTTTGGTATTCTGTTGAAAATGCAGCTCTTTCTGTTATGAGAACAGGGCAGCCAGTAGGAATAAAAAATCTTATTATAGCCCATGAAGGTGACTATAATACACAGCAGGATTTTCTCACTATAACCCTTCCAAGTGGTAGAAAGTTATTTTATACTAGGCCTTTCATAGCTCAAAACGATCGGGGAAGAGAAGCAATATTTTACCATGGTATGAACCAGAAAACAAGAAAATGGCAGCTTGTATCCACTTATGGCGGAAAATTAGTGGAAAATATAACCCAGGCTATCGCAAGGGACTGTCTGGCAGAAAGTATTAAAAAGCTCAGCAAAATAGGGTATAAGGTAATATTTCATGTTCATGATGAAGTGGTTATTGACTGTCTGGAAGAATATGCGGACCTTGGCCAGGTATGTAATATAATGAGTCAGCCAATAGCATGGGCACCTGGGCTTCCACTTAATGCTGATGGATTTGTAGCAAAATTTTATAAGAAGGAATAGTACGGAAAGTGAAAAAACTGCGACGTAACTATTAAAGGTAAAAATAAGAACAATATTTTATGGTAACTGAATAATACGGGATTAGATAGCAAAAACAATCTCTAAGTTATCATAAAAATTATGATAATTTAGAGATTCTGTAGAAAATATTATTTCAATTAAAGACATTATCGTTTTTTAGGCATAAATAGTACAAGTAAGCTAGAACGTAAGGTAATAGATATGATAAAAAGGTATAAAATATATTCCAACCATGAGCATAAAATACTCTACCAGTTACAATGCCTAAATATTCTAAAAAAGTAGTAGCGATTGCGAAAAATAGAATAATGAAATAAGTATTTAGCTTTGAAACCTTGGTTAAATATATCATCCATACTGCAAGGATAGGGTATAAACCTATATCGAATGGTATAGCAGATATACATTGCAATTCAAAAGGATATAGGTTCCAATAGTCTTTATTATAGCCAATAACATTAATAGCAAATGCCATTGCACTTTGGATTGGAGCAGTAATTAACAATAATCTTTTGTCTTTAAAATATAATACTATACCAGTTAACCAAGGAATTATAAATCCAACTATAATATTTAATATCATATAATCACTCCATTTAGATCTTTAGAAATAGTATGCATTATAGTAGCTCGCATAATACGTATTCGGTTGTTTGTAGTTTTCTTAATTAAGTATTTTAACTATTAAAAATGAATAATTTGAATTCTACAGTATTTTTACGTCGTAATTCAAATTTTATGTGGGGTAAAAGGAGGCGGTCAAGCTGAAATTAATGGTGCTGGATAAAAATAAAAAGCTTGGACAGGACAATGGTAAATCAAGTTTTAAGCACATGTTTAAAAAGCTCGAAGAGGAAGTTGATGAACTTAAATGTGAAATAAATGAAGAGGATAAAGTTCGTATGACGGAAGAGGTTTTAGATGTAATACAGGTGTGTATAGCAATATTATTCAAGCTATTCATGAATGGAATAAACATAGAAGCAGCTATTCAAAAACACAATAAGAAATTGGTGGATAGATACTGGAAACCCAGGGCGGTTATAAAAATCAATATAAATAGAAAGTAGATTAGAAAATATGCTGGGAAGGAGGTGATACTCCATGATAGAAAATGACAGACAGATTGTAATATCTACAGCCGGTAGTCGAAAAGCTACAGAGTGGCCGCAGCAAATACTATACTGGTCCGAATTTGTGAAAAAATTAGCTACTCCGGCCAGGGGGACTGAAACTATGGCTGAGTATTTAAGTTATCCCAAAAACAAACAGGATGCACTAAAAGATGTAGGGGGATTTGTAGCTGGTATTCTTGAAGGTAATAAAAGGAGAGCTGGAAGTGTCAGGGGTAGGGATATCCTAACCCTTGATTTGGATAATATACAGCCTGGTGGAACCAATGATGCACTTTTAAGGGTGGATGGTTTGGGGTGCGCATATGCAGTTTATTCTACGCGTAAACATGAGGAATCAAAACCCAGGCTTCGGGTGCTTATACCTTTGAATAGGACAGCTACAGCAGATGAATACGAGCCATTGGCGCGTAAAACTGCAAGCATGATTGGAATAGAATTATGCGACCCTACTACTTTTGAAGCATCACGTTTAATGTACTTGCCTTCATGCTGCAGGGACAGCAGATACGTATATAAATACGGTGACAAGCCTTTTTTAGATGCAGACGGGATACTTGCAAAATATAATGATTGGCATAATGTATCAGAGTGGCCACAAGTACCAGGAGCCAAACAATCCCATAGGAAGCTTGCAGAAAGACAAGAGGACCCTACATCTAAAATAGGAATCATAGGGGCATTTTGTAAAACTTATGACGTATACAAGGTCATGGAAACTTTTATACCTGGTATATATGAGCCGTGTGATAACAGTTCTGATAGGTACAGTTATACTGGAAGAAGTACTGTAGGTGGGGCAATTATATATGAAAATGGCAATTTCCTGTATTCTCACCATGCTACTGACCCTGCAGGGGGTAAATTGTGTAATTCTTTTGATTTAGTTAGGCTGCATAAATTTAATGAAATGGATGATGAAGCGAAAGCAGATACACCTGTTAATAAGCTCCCATCCTACAAAGCTATGTGCGAGTTTGCTGTAAATGATACTTATGTAGCCACATTTTTAAATAAAGAAAGGTATGAAAAAGTTACCCGGGATTTTGGTACGCCCATAGAAGATAATGCAAACTGGATAAGCAAGCTGCAGTTAAGTACTGCTACTGGGGCACCTGCTAAGACAACAGATAATATTTTAATTATCCTTGAAAATGATCCTCTTTTAAAAGGAAAAATAACTTTTGATGAATTTGCCAGTAGAAGGGTGGCACTAGGCGCATTACCATGGGATAAAACAGAAGGGCAGCGTATATGGAAGGATAATGACGATGCAGGAACCCAATGGTATCTGGAGCATACTTACAACATAACTGGGGATAAAAAAATAATTAATGCACTGTCTTTATGTGAAAATAACCACAAATTTGATAATGTAAAAAAATATCTTACAGGTTTATCTTGGGATGGAATTAAGAGACTTGACAGTTTGTTTATTGATTATCTTGGTGCTGCTGATAACATCTATACTAGGGCCATAACACGGAAGGCCTTTACTGCAGCAGTGGCTCGTGTTATGACACCAGGTGTTAAATTTGATAACATGGTTATTCTCACTGGTGCCCAGGGTCATTATAAAAGTACCTTGCTTAAGAAAATGGGGAGAGGCTGGTTTTCTGATAGTATTAAGACATTTGAAGGTAAAGAAGCGAGTGAGCTTGTACAGGGAGTATGGTTGGTAGAAATAAGTGAACTGGAGGCGTTTAACAGGTCTGAAATTGGGCGTATAAAGCAATTTTTAAGCCAGTGTGAGGACATTTTCCGTGCTGCCTATGGGCGGCATGTGGGATGGCATCTACGCCGTTGTGTGTTCTTTGGTACCAGCAATAATGGTGAATATTTACGTGATAAAACGGGAAATAGGCGTTTTTGGCCAATAGATATAGCTATTACCAAACCTACTAAAGGAGTATGGGGAGATCTTGATGATGAAGTAGATCAGATTTGGGCAGAAGCTTTTATGCGCTGGCAACTTGGTGAGCCATTGTATTTACCAAAAGAAATAGAAAAATTAGCAGAGGAAGAACAGGAGTCTCATCGAGAACATAGTGCCCGTGAAGGTATCATAAGAGAGTTTGTTGAAAAAAAAGTGCCGGCAGACTGGACTAAATGGCCATTGGATAGAAGAAGAATGTTTTGGGCGAATGGTATTACAGGGGATATAGTCACAGTGGAGCGTGACCGGATATGTGCACTGGAGGTATGGGTTGAAGCGTTAAATGGTGATATAAAGTACATGAAATATTCTGATGCGGCTGAGATTAATGGTGTTGTCGCTATGCTAGATGGATGGAAAAAACAAAAAAAGTCTGCAAGATTTGGATACTGTGGCGTTCAAAAAGGATTTAAAAGAGGATAAATATAAATGTAACTTTGACAGGGAAATGTAACCTTTAAGTATTTACGTGTTTTTACAAATGTAACTTTGTAACTTCACTGTAACTTTAAAAGTTACAGTATAAAGCATTGTAAACAAAGGGTTCGATAGTAATTGTAACTATGTAACTTTTATATTATATATATATATTTATTAGATAATATAGGCGTATACACGTATAGCCTAATATACCTAATATACGTACGCGCGAGGAAAACGATGTTACAGAATATAAATTTTTAATTAGGTGTGATTAATTTGAGAGAAAGAGATATAGAAAAATATTTAGTCGATAAAATAAGAAATGCAGGAGGGAAAGCTTATAAATTTGTTTCTCATGGAAATGCAGGAGTACCGGACAGATTGGTTTTACTTCCAGGAGGAAAAATTATTTTTGTGGAGTTGAAGGCACTTGGTAGGGAACCCACACCGTTACAATTAGTGCAGCATAGAAGAATACGGAATTTAGGATTTAAGGTGCTGGTGATAGATAATAAACAAGCTGTAGATGATTTGATAAATGAAATTAGTGTGACGTAACTATTAGAATTGAAAACACAAACGAGCTCTTTGAAAATTGAATAATACGGTGTTAAGAATACTTATGTTTTCTAAAAAATAATGAAAATCTTAAGAGTTATATTTTCTTTTGATTAAGTGTAAAGGTACCTTGACAAAGTAGAGCAGGATATTTATAATTGATGTAAAGGTACCTTGTCGTAAGTGAGGTGGTTAAATGCAAAATAAGATTGAAGAGCTTAGAAAGCGCATAGGACTTAATCAAGAAGATTTGGGGAAAGCTCTTAAAGTTTCAAGACAAACAATAAGTTCAATAGAAACAGGAAAATATAATCCCTCATTAGAATTAGCCTTTGTTATTTCAGATTATTTTGGAAAATCAATTGAGGAAATTTTTATTCATGAAAGGAGAGTGGAAAATGAAAAAAAATAATTTGTTTGTAGGTATGACATACCTGCTTGTAGGGATTGTTTGCTTAGTTATTGCATTAAATTTCGAGTCAAAAATAGGAAGCCTATTATTTGGATTTGCAGGAGCAGGAATTTGCGGTGGAGCAGTTATATTATGGAAATGTTATTATTGGATGAAATCAAAAAATAAAGATAGATATAAAGAAATAATTGAGAATCAGAACATTGAAATGCACGATGAAAGGAAAATCATACTAAGAGATAAATCTGGAAGGTATGCGTATATTATTGGAATGACAGTGATATCTGTGTCTATAGTCATCTTTTCTATAATTGGATGTTTTAATATAATGGAAAGTTCTAAGTTAATAGTATTATATTTGGCTGGATTTTTGGCATTCCAATACATTACTGGCATTCTAATTTTTAACCATCTTAGTAATAAATACTGAACAAATGTTTTAGATAGGAAGGAAAAAATAAATTTTAATGCAAGATAATGAGCAAAATCTGTAGTTCCAGTTAAGATGCATTCTTCCTATTAATATCATAACTAAAAAAGCGAATGATTTATTTGAACACCGTATTATTCAAAACTTGAATTTTATGGTGTTTTTACGTTGCACTTCAAAAATATTGTGAATTTATTTCACGGAAGGAGGTGGTTAGATTGGACTTTATACCACATGCCTATCAAAGATACTGCATAAGCAGAATGTTAACCGATAAGGCTTTAGGATTATTTCTTGACATGGGACTTGGGAAAACAGTAATAACTCTTACAGCTGTAAATGATTTAAAGTATAACAGGTTTGCAATTGCAAAAGTACTTGTCATAGCACCAAAGAAAGTTGCGGAAGCTACATGGAGCAAAGAAGCAGTAAAATGGGACCACTTAAGAATGCTTAGAGTTATTTCAGTACTGGGGGCTAAAACAAAGAGGGTTAGGGCGCTTAATACACCTGCGGATATATACGTTATAAACCGTGAAAATGTACCCTGGCCTGTAGAATACTATCGTAACGCATGGCCCTTTGACATGGTTGTTGTAGACGAGTTTTCAAGTTTTAAAAATCACCAGGCCAAAAGGTTTAAATCTCTCACCTGGGTTAGAAGCCATATTGAAAGATTTGTGGGTCTAACAGGAACACCTGCACCAAATGGCCTTTTGGATATATGGGCACAAATGTATCTCTTGGATGAAGGTAAAAGATTGGGCAAAAGGATTACACATTTTCGTGAAAGATATTTTGAACCGGACCAGAGAGATAGGGACCATGTTTTTACCTACATGCCAAAGCCGGGAGCAGGAGAAGTGATACAAAGGCTTATAGGTGATATATGCATAAGCATGAAAGCAGAGGATTATTTAGAGCTTCCTGATTGCATTACGGTTGATACAGAAGTGGTTCTTGATAGCAAGGCCAAAAAGGCATATGAAAAGCTGGAAAGGGATATGCTTCTTGAAGTTGATGAAAGTACTATTGACGCAGGAACTGCTGCCGTACTTACAAATAAGCTATTACAGTTATGCAATGGGGCTGTGTATGACGAAAATAGAAATATAGTACCGATACATGATTGTAAAATTAAAGCTTTCATGGAGCTTCTGGAAGGGCTTAACGGGCAGACGGCATTAGTGTTCTATAGTTTCCAACATGATTTAGTCCGTATAAAGAAAGTTTTATCGGGATTAGGTCTAAGGGTGAGGGAGCTTAAAGGTTCCCAAGATGAAGATGACTGGAATGCAGGAAAAGTTGATATACTTCTAGCACACCCTGCCAGCTGTGCTTATGGTCTTAACCTACAGAAAGGAGGCCATCACGCTATATGGTTTGGACTTAACTGGTCACTGGAATTATACCAGCAGGCAAATAAAAGACTGCATAGACAGGGTCAGCAGGAGAAAGTTATCATCCACCATCTGGTGGTTGAGGGTGGTGTTGATGAAGATGTTATATCTACTTTAGGTGATAAAAGCAGTACACAAGATAGGCTTATGAATGCACTTAAAGCAAGGATAGGGAAATATAAAAATTAAGAGGCAAGGAGGATAGCGTTATGGAAAATAAGATAGATTATGATGAGGCAGTAAAAATTGGCATTCGTGAAGGAATAAAGTATATTAAAGAGCAAGAGTATTATAAAACTAAAAAAAGGTATGACAGAAGACTTAGGAATACAAGATTGTTACTTAAGCATTATAGAGATTTGAAGGTACATGGCAGGCTTGTAAATAGTTCAACCAATAGTATATATAATAGCAATGCCATAGATATTTTGGATGATATTGATCCCATTGATGATGAAGAACAATATGTACAGGCAATAAGTAGAACTAAGATGAGAACTTCAATTATATTAGGTCATATCAATAAATCTATGGAGTATTATAAAGTTATATGTGAGAAGGATGGTGATACTAAGAAAAGAAGATATGATATTATTAAATATATGTACATGGAACCAACTGATGATAATATATTACCCACTTATGAGGAAGTAGCAGAACATTTTAATCTTAATGTGAGAACAGTTGGAAGAGATGTTAAATCAGCTATTGAAGATTTAAGTATATTATTTTTCGGAATAGATGGAATAAAACTATGAAAAAATGTCCTTGTCAAGATGGGGCAAATGCTAGGTATAGAGCCAAAGTATGTTAAATTTAATCTTAAAAAAGTGTCCTTTTATGTGGTATTGACGTGCCTTTTATAATAGTATAATATGGTATTGAGTAAAATTGTATATAGCTTTAAAGGCACTTGATTAAGTTCAGGTGCCTTTCTGCTGTAAAAAATTATTTTTTGGTGGTAAAGTTTTCTTAAATAACTACGATTATATATTTATGTATATACATCGGTATATACATAAATATTGTATGTTGCTATTATTGTAATACAATTTGGCAACGATCCCCAAGTTCCACTTTTAACCATATACTATTATAGAAAATAAGTACCCAAAATGGTAAAGGGGTACTTATTTTCTATGCACAAAGTATCTAAAATATAAATGCTATTAGTAATCCTTGTGATACATTAATATCCCTATGTAAATATTTATTTAACCCTTACAAAATGATATTGTAACAATTAGTGAATATAATACATGGTAAAGTATATAATCCCCAAATGTTGCAGATATTTAGACCGGTGTCTGTGGTTGCAGGGCACTATAAATTTAAATGCAACTATCATAAGTTCATATATTTTACTAGACCTTTAAGATAATATTGAAAATAAGCGCTTGTCATTATAGGTGCTTATTTTTGTTTTAAGGGTGTAGATAATAGTGTATAAGGCACTTAGTTAAATTTAGGTGCCTTTTGCATGTATTGTAAATATTTATTTAACGTATGCAAAATAATATCATAACAATTATTAGTTATAATAATATCTATAAAATAATAGGCCAAATAATGCTACAGACTCCAAATGTGCAAAAGTTTATATCTCTTATGGCATATATGTAGAAATAAGTACCAAATATATTGTTGGTGCTTATTTTTATGTCTCATAAAAAACAAAGTAATAATGTATTAAATAATAGTAAATATCCCAAGAGATAGCCCAATAAAAATAAAACAACGATTCTCCTGTTATGGAAATTGTGAAAAATAAGCACTAATATAAACTAGTGCTTATTTTTATTTTAAATTTTATACTATTTGAACTAAGTATATTTCAGAAAGTGCACAATACTTTTTTAATACTAATATCAATCGTCGTAATCATCATAGGGGATTAGGGCTAGAGCAAATGCCATAGGCATATGCATTCTACGTCTACGTCTGCGTCTACGCCTACGTCTACGTATTCTAGGGTCTCCTTGCCTATATCCGGGCTCAAAGTCATCATCATCGAAGTCGTTAGCATCTGTATCTGTGCCTACATATTGATCCTCTATTGATTGATCATAAGGTGTTGAGTAATATGGACAATGCATACAAGTTTCGGGATTATAGAAACTTTCACCTTTTTCTTTACTGGTGTTGTCATTAAAATCACTAGTACTCATTAAGTGCCTCCGTAAATTTATTTACAATGCATACTATGAGTAAAATAGTAAATTTGTGAATAAAAGTTAAAGAATGTATTGAGAGACGTATATAAAGGTTAAAGTTAGCGCATATATATAGATATAAGTGTAATTAAACTCTATAGACTCCAGATAATTACTTGCTAAGGGTATATCTGTTTAACACATCTCCTTTTTACACTAATATTTAAGTTTCAGATATACTCTTTTTACGTAAAAAGAAATAGGTAAGAGGTATGAAGATAAGAGATATTACAGAAGAAAAGCTTAATCAAGATGAAAAATTTAATAAAGATAAATCTAGGAGAGGCGAGAACCTCTCCTTTTCTGATATAGAGAAACTTATGCGGCATGACTGCTACAGGAGGGTTAAGGGTGTTGTTAGGAGGATAAGATAGAATAATCAAAATACAGCAGAGCTGCATAAATATTTAACAGCTCTGCTTTTTAACATTAGGCTTCTTCTGAAATAGGATCTTCAATAAGTGTAGCAAAAATTAAATTGTGAGTGTGACCATCGCTTTCTGTAGTTGTTGCCCTTACAAAATGAACATGCCTACGATTTCCAACATATATTGGAGGTCCAGAGGTCGCTTCGAATTCATGAAAATGATTTTCATAAAAGTCTGTTCTTGCTTTAACTACATGAACATGTCCACGTGGGACTCTAATTGCAGGACCAGATACTCCGGCAAATCTATGATTATGAGGATCTTCCTCTAATTCAGCTAACATAGTGCTTCCTAAAAATTCATGATCATGTGTTTGAATTTTATTACAACTAGACATAAGTCTTACCTCCTCGGCACTATAATATGATCAATGAATTTATTATGATACTTATAATTAATGAAATTTAATAAAGAGATGAGATCATAAGGACTCTTTTTGCATTTCCAAAACAAAACGAATAAGGCGGGTGGTGAGTTCATGGGAAAGTCAAAATGGGATACCGTAAAAGATAAATTGATATTAGTTGAAGGTTGGGCAAGAGATGGGCTCACTGACGAACAGATAATGACAAATCTAGGTATATCTAAGCCAACTTTTTATGATTATGTTAAAAAATATCCTGACTTTTCTAACGCCTTAAAAAAAGGTAAAGAAATAGTGGACTTTGAAGTGGAAAATTCACTTTTAAAAAGAGCTTTAGGGTATTCGTATGAAGAAGTTACAGAGGAAAGAGTTATACAAAAGGATGAATATGGGAAAATAATTACGGATATACATGGGTTTCCTATTTACAAGATGGTGATTACCAAGAAGGTTAAGAAAGAAGTTGTACCGGATACCACAGCACAGATATTCTGGTTGAAAAATAGAAAACCAAAAGAGTGGAGAGATAAACAAGATATAGAACATTCCGGAAATATAGGAGTAAAAAAGCTTGAAGATTTCTTCTAAATGAGAATGTTCATATTATGTTCATAAAGATAAACTTGCAGAAATGGCTTAGTATCAGGGATTAGATAGAATTTTCGAGGAATAACTTCGCTAAAACCAAATTTAGCGAAGTTGTAAAATGATAAATAAATATAAAAAGTAATATAGTGTAGTCAATAATATGGTGTTTATAGTATTTTAAGTTGCATTCCTATATATAAAAACAACTATAATTAACAGATATATAGTTTACATTATTATAGTATATATAGTAAACTATATATGTAGAAATAATAGTTATGAAAGAGAAATATAGGGGTGTAAACTGAATGGAAGTAGTAAAAGTAAAAACGGAAGAAGGAAAAGAAAGATACTATGTGTCAGATGAAGATGGGTTACCTATACAACCTATTTTGAAGTTTATTAGGTTTAAAGATAATACCAATTATGCTAGAAATACATTGAGGATGTATTGTCAACATTTAAAGTTATACTTTGAATATCTAGAACAGAATAGTCTAGATTTTCAGAAAGTTACTATTGATGATTTATCATTGTTTGTAAATTGGTTACAGAATCCATATAAGAGTTTGAAAGTAATACCTACACATCAGGTAGAGGTGGCAAGAAGTGCAAGAACAGTAAATATTATAGTTAATACAGTATTGATATTCTATGACTATATTTTAAGACATGAAGAGTACAGCAATGATGTATCAGAAAGGCTTAAAAAGTTTGTTACCAGTTCAAGTCGAAATTTCAAGAGATTTCTATATGGAATAGCTTATGATAAGAAAAAAGTAACCAGTAATATTCTTAAACTAAAAGTGCCTAAGAGTAAACCTAAGATACTCCCTAAAGACGAAATAGAAATGCTCGTTAGAGCATGTAATAATTTAAGAGATAGATTCTTGTTATCATTACTATATGAAACAGGAATGAGAATAGGTGAGGTTTTATCATTATGGATTGAAGATATTGATATAAGTGATATGGTTATTGATTTAAAGGATCGTGGCCAACTTGAGAACAATGCTGAGATTAAGACAGTATCCAGTCCTCGTAAAATAGATATATCGCAAAACTTAGCTGATATGTTCATGGAATATATTGCTGAATATCATAATGAAGAAGTAGAAACTAATCATATATTTATAAAAATTAGTGGTGATAAGAAAAATAAGGCTATGGATTACGTAGATGTGGATAATCTCTTTAGAAAATTGAAAAAGAAAACTGGTATATATGTGACGCCTCATATGTTTAGACATAGTTCACTAACTGTACTTAGAATGGCAGGATGGCAACCAGAATTACTTAGAGTAAGAGCAGGACATAAAAATATTTATACAACTATGAATACTTATATTCACCCCTCAGATGAAGATATAACAAGAGAATTTGAAAAAACCCAGCCCAATTTAAATTTGGATATTTATAAAGAGGGGGATGAATAAATGGATAATTTGCAACTTATAAAAAGCAATCAGAAAAGTAAATATGATGAAATTATTGATTATTTAAAACAGAATGATGGCTATTGGTTGGAGAATGATAAATGGGATTTAAAAGAAAGTTTTTTTATAGGAAAGCCAGTAGATAGAATGAGATTTATTCACTTTTATAGTTTTAAAAATGAGGTTTTAAAAAATGAAATTAAGTATTATTTTGCATTTAACTTCAAAAATAAACTTCTAACCAATAAAGGAATTGCAAGACTTAACAGATCATTGCAACATTTAGCTGAATTTTTAGATTGTAATACCTTAATAGAATTGAATAAGGAAAATACACAAGTCAAGTGGACTAATTATTTGATTCAAAATGGTATTTCTTATAATAAACAAGAAAGTAGTTATTTTAGATTGACAAATTATTTAATCAATTTTATCGTAAATTTCTATGATGATAGAGAAGAAACTGAAAAAGACATATGGTATTCAAAGAATATTAGAGGTGCCAAAATTCCTGCAAGTGGAGCAAGTCATAGTAATTATAATTTAATTAATTTTAATTATATACCTACATATTATAGAGAAACTGTCAAAAAGTATTTTAGAACCATTATTACTAAAAAGAGTTGGATGACTTGTTATCACACAGCAAGATACTTAAGCTACTTTTTTAATTATTTTTATTCCAGTGGTCATGGCGATGGCTTTATTGAAAGTTTAAATAGAAACGATATAGAGAAATATTTATATTATATAGGCAACGACCGGAAAGGTAAAAACAGAACAGAGAACTCAAAATATGTTAGCCATATCAGAACATTCTTAGAATATATACAAATAGCTCAATATGATAAAGCTCCTAAAAAAGAAATATCATTTTTAATATTCCAGGATGATATTCCGAAAAGAGAATTTGTGCAAGATGAAATGAAAAGAGTTAAATTCGTTCCAGAACCTATTTTAAAGCAATTAGACAATAATATCATGGATTTAGATAGACCGAAATATATACCTATTTATATTCTTCTTAGAGAGACAGGTTGGCGCGGCACAGATATCTTAAATCTAAGATATGATAATTGCTTAGAACAGATTTGGAATAGCAAAGAACAGAAATACAATTATTATCTTTGTGGTGAAATAACTAAAACAGGTATAGCACAACTTAAAATCCCGATTAGAGATAAGGTTGCTGAAATGGTTCAAAGAGCTATTGATAAAGCTAAAGTGCTAAGTACAGAAGAAAATAATCCTAAACGATATTTATTTAATACTTATGAAGGTAAATTAAAGGGAAGACCTTTACCGAAGCATAATTTATTATACACAATTCAAAGACTTATTGAACAAAAAGATATCAGAGATGTTAATGGAGAATTATATCACCTTAGATTACATTCACTCCGCCATACAAGAGCTAAAGAATACGTGGAACAAGGTATGGGTATTAGTATTATACAGCAAATATTAGGTCATCAGAGCCTTCAAATGACCGTTCATTATGCGACAGTTACGGAAAATACTCTCTACGAGAAATGGAAGAATACAGAGGATTTAGACCTATTTAGAGTTAACATTGAAACTAATAAACTTGAACAAGTAGACTTAAATTCTAATGATGGTGAAAATCTTATAAGATATGAGTATGTTAAAAAGAATTTAGATGCTGTAAGAGTACCTTTTGGTGTATGTTTTAAACCAACTAAATCACCTTGTAAGCAACAAATGAATCATTGTATAAAGTGTGGAAGTTTCTGTACTACAGTTCAAAATATACCTGAATATGAGGAAGAAATAGAACTTGTTAAGACGCAGATAGAAATTAGCGAAAGATGTGGTAGAGAGCTTTGGGCAGAAAAGAATAAAACATACTTAAAATTATTGGAAGATACGTTAGAAAGGGTAAGAGAACAGAAGATACTTCATAAAAACGGTAAGTCAAGGGAGGATATAGTATAATGGCAGATCATACTAAAGGACTTAAAGAATATGCAAAACAAAAATCAAAAATCACTTTAGAAAAAGTTGATAAAGCTATTAGAGAACTCTCCCTTAATGGACAAAAGGTTAATTTCAATAGTGTAATGACAACAAGTGGAGTATCTAAGACATTTCTATATAATAACAAAGAAATCAAAGAGAGAATTGAAGATTTAAGAAAAGAACAAGTTAGCAGAGAAATGAATCAAAGAATTAAATATGATAAAACAGATAAATCGAAAGATATTATTATAATGGCGAAAGATAAAAAGATTAAAGAATTACAAGAGGAGAATAAAAAACTCAAAGAACAATTAGAAGTTCTTAGAGGTAAATTATATGAAAAGTTATAATGTACATTATTTATATATAAACAATGTACAAAACAAATAAAATCAATCCGTGTAGCCTAGGCTACACGAGATATAAAAAGGAGTGGTAGAAATGGCAATTTCAGACCAGCAAAGAGATGAACTGAATAACGCAAGTCCAGTTTGTAGAGATGTGAAATTAGGTACAGAGATACAGAATTTGGGCAAGAGAGTTGCAGCAGCACAAGAAAATAGTGTTGCAGTAGATGCAGTTGGATTAGTGGCAGATTTTAATACATTGTTAGCAAGATTAAAGGCAGCAGGGTTGATGACTAACTTGTAAAAGGTGGTATTGTGCTAGACTGTAATGATTTAATAAGAAAGCGTAAAGAGCTATGGGAAACAAATAAAGATGGTGAACTTGATAGGGAATATACATGGGCAGTAGCAGAAAAGTTATGTAGTTCAGAAGGCGAAGGATTAAGACAGGAAATCAAGGAGCATCCAGAATATTTGATTGAAATGTGCTTTTCTGTAGTCAACAAAAAGCTTCAGACAGTACCGTTCTTCTTGAACGAGGTGCAGCAGAAACTATGTAAAATACTTGATAAAGCTATAGGAGACTATACGCAGGGTAAAAGGCACCATTTAAAGTTCTTGGTGCTCAAGGGAAGGCAACAAGGATTTACTACGTTTATAACGTCCTATCAGCTATCTAAAACAATCACTAATAGAAATTTTACAGGTATGACGGTAGCAGATTCAGCAGACAATACTGCAACTATATTTGAGGATAAGGCAAAGTTTCCGTACTCTTTGTTACCCTCTTTATTGCAGCCACAGGAGAAATATAATACCAGACAGGAACTCCATTTTTCTCAACTGAACAGCAAATGGAGAATAGCTACAGCAGGAAATAAGCAGATAGGGCGTTCAAAGACTATAAACTTTTTCCATGCCTCCGAATCTGCCTTTTTCGATAGTATTCAGTCCATAATGGGAGGTCTAGGCCAGGCATTAACCAAAGACAGTATTCAGATATTAGAGAGTACAGCCAATGGCTTCAATGAATACCGTACTTTGTGGGTAGAAGGTGAACAGAAGGAAAATAATTGGGAGCCTTTATTCTTCGAATGGTGGCAGACAAGCGAATATAGACTAACTTTTGAGGCTAAAGAGGCAGAGGAAACCTTTAAAAATAGAGTTTTAAATCCTACTACTAAGTTTGAACATAAGCTTAAATGGCTTCTGGAAGATAAAAAGCTAGATTGGCAGCAACTATACTGGTATTCAGCCAAGAAAAAGGATTTAAAAGAGCTATTAGACCAGGAATATCCATGCACACCTTTAGAAGCCTTTCTGAGCAGTGGTTTACCTGTGTTTGAGGTTGAGGCAGTTTTAAAGAGGTTGGATTATTTGAAACAGGAATATAAAATAAATCCTCCACTAATTGGCAAAATGAAATATAAGTATGATGATGTTACTCAAAGAGCTATAGAGAATACCATAGAGTTTGTAGATGATCCCAATGGACCTGTTATAGTATATGAGAAACCAAAACAGGGCTATCCCTATGTTATTGGCGGTGATACTGCGGAAGGTGGCGAAGATTACTGTGTAGGGCAGGTGCTAGACAATGTAACAGGTAAACAAGTAGCTAAATATAGGGATAAAACGGATACAGACTTATTTGCAAAGGATATGTTTGCCTTAGGTATATGGTATAACAAAGCTTTAATAGGCATAGAAATAAATTTTGACCTTCATCCTGTGAAGGAATTGGAGCGTTTAAGATATCCTAACCAGTATATTAGAGAAGATATTGACAATATAAGTGGTAAGTTGCAAAAGAAATATGGTTGGAATACTACCAAAGCTACTAGACCGGTGTTAGTAGGTGATGGTGTAGAAATTGTAAGAGAATCAACAGGGCTTATTAACGATATTGATACACTTTTAGAAATGCTGATCTTTCAAAAGATTGATGGTAAGCCACAAGCAGCTACAGGAGAACATGATGACTGCGTTATGGGTTGGTTTATTGCTAATAAAATAAGAGTTCAAATGGTTACTAAGGTAAAGGTGCCAAAACGCCAGAAAACACTGCTAGAAGAAGACTTGGAAAGGCGTATAAAGGCACTAAAAAGAGCAAGAAAGGGAGCTTTGTAAAATGCATAGTATCTATAATTGGGTTGCTTAAAGAGATACGCGATTAAGTATTTTCTTAAGTTGTATTAAAAAATATTTTCATATTTACTATTGGATTTTTTATATGTTAGTATCTATAAGTGATCACTTATACAAAGGGGATGAATGTATGTATTTAGAATCAATGGTTACTTTAAAAGAGTATATTGAAAATCTAAAGGTAAAATCTAATGAACAGTTAATGGTACTAGTAGCCGAAAAGTCGGCTCCAGCAATAGAGGAATTAATTATTTACTTAAATAATAAAAATATTAATTTCTTCGGAGGAATTTATCCTAGATTATTATTTGGAAATGACAGTTATTCTAAAGGGTTTATTATCAAGAAGTTTGAACCTTTATACACTGCCACAGTACTTCCCTATTTAATGAGATTTAAACTAGATTTAAATAACTTGAATGATTGTACAGCTATTATATTAATGGATGGCCTGTCTGATAGGGTGAAGGATTTAACCGACACTATATATGATAAATTAGGCAATAAGATTAAGTATGTAGGTGGAGGTGCTGGATTTTACGACTTAAAACATAGGCCCTGTATTTTCAATAATAAGGGGTTGTTTAAAGATGTACTTTGTATATGTATTGTGAAGAATAAATCTAAAATAGCTGTGCAGCATGGATGGAATAAGCTTGAAGGTCCTTTTACAGCTGAAGTATCTAAAAATAATATCCTAGCAAAACTAGATTCTTATAATGCATTTGATGTGTATAGAGATGTTATAGAAGATAATGAACATATAAGGCTCTTAAAACAAGATTTTTTTATATATGCTAAAGATCATCCTTTTGGCATAGTGCAAAAAGGTCAAGAGGACATAATCGTGAGAGATCCGATTATGGTTAATGAAAATAACGAAATAGTTTGTGTTGCCGATATACCACAGGATAGTGAAGTATACATATTAAAAGGCGATACTAATTCTTTATTAGGTTCATCACAACAGATAGCAAAATATTGTGCATCTATCGCACCGCAAAAATATATTCCTTTTTTATTTGATTGTATTTCTCGTGCTATGTTTCTAGAAGGACGTTTTGAAGAAGAACTTAAAAATATTCAAAGTGAGTTAGCATTTGACATAGAGGGAGCTTTATCCATAGGGGAAATAGCATCTCAAAGTGATGGTAAGTTAGTAGTTCATAATAAATCCACAATTTTAGGACTATTAGAAATTGAGTAGAATCAACACATCATGCAATAATATCAAGTGACTTCTTAGGTTCATATCGAGGCTCCTTATAAGGAATGTTTTTCTCCATATGAGCCTTAGAATAATTTACCAAGTAATACAGGTGAACGAAAGTGTAAATACACACATACATGGGCGTGCTTGCTAGAAATATTATTGAAATATAATGTGACGTAAAGGCTTATTAATTAAGTCTTTTTATTTTGATTAAAATATAGGAAGGAGTTTTGTAATTGGCTCAAATAGAAATAATCAAAAATCCGTATAACACCATATGTGATACTTACGGATGCAGTAATATAGGCGCTAAAGTAATAGGAAAACCAGGAGAGAACATGGGACAAAGGGTAATTGTATGTGATGAATGCCTGCAGAATATAGTTAATGAAGCACCATTAGAAATGATTTTAAATAGACCAGGACTAAAAGAATATTTTGAAGAAAAATTACTAAAAGAAAAGACAAAACAAGGCTTAGACAATATAGGAAAGTTATTGGAAAATGAGGAAATTAATCTTGAGGATCAAAAACACCCACCCGCCAAAGATTATACTGAGATGAAATTTAATGATTTAAAAGAAATTGCAATAGGGAAAGGCTTAGAATTTAAATTCGGTATGTCTAAACAGGAATTAATAGATTATTTGGAAAGTAAGGAGGAGATGTAATGTTAGATGGAAATTCTTATACTAATAAATCTTGTAACATGGAAAATCCAAAAGCTGTTGAACCAGAAGACTATTTTCAGATAGTTTTAGTACCCCAAAAGGCATCATGTTCAGACGATAGTTTTACCATTAAGGTAGGTAGGGGTAGATTAAATGAGGTTTTAGATATTCTTAAAATAGACTACGACATAAAGATATTAAGTTAAGGTAAAAATCAGTGATTATTTATATATTTGTAATGGCAATTATCATTCTTCTAATAATCTATATCATCTACCTGCAAAAGCTGCATTATGATGAAATAAAAGTTCTATATAACAAAATCGGCATAGAGACAGAAGTTAATACAAAGAGTAAACCTTCTAAAATTAAGAATCATATCAAGAAAAAGCTTTTAGAAATGGAGCGACAAGGAGGTGAGTAAACCTTGCCTGGAATACTTGGAAATATTAAAACTATTGTAAATGGATTCTTCGATAGTAAACAATCTAATCAAGCAAACCTAGTAGAATCAAAGCCAATTGTGGGTGATGTTCAAGACCATATATTTAAAGAGCAAATTATATCTTTTGTAAAAGAAGAATTTGATAGAAGGCAGGAGGAAAGAACGCCTTATGAACTCCGTTGGCGGCTTACACAAAACTTTATCCAGGGAAACCAGTATTGTGATATAAATGAGTTGTCCAATACTATAATCCAACAGGAAAAGTTATACTTTTGGCAACAGAGAGAAGTATACAACCACATAGCAGCTATAGTGGAAACTAGGCTGAGTAAGTTAGGTAGACTAAAACCTTCTATGACGGTAAGGCCAATGACTTCTGATAATGAGGACATAAGTACTGCCAAGGTATGTAAGGCTATAGTGGATAGTACATATCAAAGTCAGAAGATGAACCAGAAGATTAGTGAAGCTAACTCATGGTCAGAAATATGTGGAAGTGTATTTTATAAAGATGTGTGGAATAGCCAAGGTGGTCAGCTTATTGGATATTCTAAAGGTTGTGATTGTGAAGAAGAGTGCAATTGTCAACCAGAGCCTTTATATGAGGGTGATGTTGAGTGTATAGTTGTTCCGGCTTATGAAATTTTTCCTGATTCCTGCCTTAATGATGGCATGGACAAATGTAAAAGTATAATTCATGCCAAAGCATTTACAGTTGATGAAATACAGGAAATATGGAACGTAAATGTAGCTGGAACTGATGTGGATGTGTACAGTTTAGGTACTACAAGGGTAGGAGTAGGTGGACTTGGATATAGTGCCACAGTACCTACTGCAGCCATAACAATAAAACCAGATTCGCAGATAGTAATGGAATATTATGAATTACCATCAAGGATATATCCGGAAGGAAGGCTCATAATAGCTACTAGCGATGAATTACTTTATTACGGTACTTGCCCTTATAAGATAGGTGAAAACGGCAAAATAGCTTTACCTTTTGTACGTCAAGAGTGTATAAAAGATGCTGGAAATTTCTTTTCAATATCTGTTGCTGAAAGATGTTTACCTATACAGCGTGCATATAATGCAGTCAAAAATAGAAAGCATGAGTATTTAAATAGAATAGCAATAGGAATAATGACCTATGAAGATGGTACTCTAGCAGATGAAGAAACTCTTGAAGAAGATGGATTTGCATCGGGAACAATGATACCCAGAAAACCAGGTTCAGCACCTCCTACTTTTCTTCAAAGTGAGGGGTTACCAAATGCCTTTTTGGATGAAGAACAAAAGCTTATGAATGAATTTAGAGAGATTAGTGGAGTTTCAGAGCTGTCTTCATCAAGCCAGGCACCAACTGGAACAGGTTCTGGTGTAGCTCTTGAGATATTAAAAGAGCAGGATGATACGAGGATAAGTCTAACGGCAGACAATATAAGGCAAGCTATTTTAGAAGTGGCCAAACAATGGTTAAGATTATATAAACAATATAGTACAGGTCCCCGTATGGCTAGATTAGTGGGAAAGAATAATTCGGTATATATCAACTATTGGAATAAGGACCAGATAACAAGTGATGATGTTGTACCACTTACAGATGATGATTTAGCCCAAACCCCAGCACAGAGGAAGCAGCAGGTTATGAATTTATTACAACTAGGATTATTCAATGATCCTGATACCGGAAGAATGGACAGAAGCACAAGGGCGAAAGTGATGGAAATGCTCAATTATGGTAATTGGGAAGATGGCAACGACATAGACCAAATGCACATATCCAAGGCTATGCGTGAAAATATAGATGTTCAAAATGGCTTAATGATTAATGTCAGGGATTTTGACGACCACAATATTCATATAGAGGAACATAACAAGTTTAGGTTATCTTCTGAATATGAGGATTTAGGCAGAGAAAGACCTGATTTAGCAGATTATTTCGACCAACATGTACAAATTCATGAACAAGCAATACAGATGATGCAACAGCAGGCTATAATGCAGCAGATGGGAGCACAACCACAAATGCAACAACATCAAGTAGCAAATAGTGATACTAAAATCACCCATAATAATGTAAAAGGATCGAGGGATCCAATAAATAATAGAAGGGGATAGAAAGAAGAATTTATTAAAGGATAAATATATAATGTTTATAAAAATTTTACCTAATGGTATAATATTTCTAAATGGTTAGATTACGATGGTTATTTATTGTAACGCTTGTGTTATCGGAGGTAGAGTAGAACCCATTGCATGTAATTTGTCGCATGTTACATTAAGAGGTTATGTATTTAGAGGTATTTATATGAAAGCGTTGGTAAAGTTCTTATTTGTTGTTATGATATATATAACTTTATGCATAATTTTGCCGGAATTACCCTTATCCGGGGCACTACTTGCTGTTATAATATATGTAACTATTGGTATAATTTTTTCAAAATTAGCTAGATTACTATCAGACAAAATTTTTGATTTAGTTATGAGAATTTTTAGAAAGAATAAGAATAGGCAGGAATAGTTGTAGGTATATGGATCTTTATCATATTGAAATTGTTCTGCTCTGGTATTAGGGGTACGGCAACGATCAATGTAAAAAACAGCCACAAGACAATATTCACCTCTAAATACTATTACATAAGTACCTTTATTACTTTTGCGATATCACAAAATATAAGATCTATAGTTTTTGTAACCTGAAATAATGCCAACACAAATGGTACACTTATTGTGATACTATAGTTCGTAAGAATTGTGTTAATAGTATAATATTTCTAATGATTAAATCACGACTGTATAAAATTATTAGAAATGCTGAACCGCACTATAGATAATGGAATTTTTTAGTCTTAACCATTAATATAGCCTTGATAAGGCTATATTCGCAAGTGAAAATACTGTATCACAAGTAAGATTCTGAATATTTTATTAGGAAAACAAAGTTAACCAATAGTTAATTTTTATGAATAAAATATGAAAATACTTCAATTGTTTAAACTATGTAGCTTTGATATGATTTAGTTAACAGAGGTCGAAGTTAACTAAATGTATAGATAAGTGAAGGAGTTTATTTTATGAGAATAAGTGAAGTTATTAGAAATTGTAGAAAAAAAGAAAATCTTACTCAAGAACAAGTTGCTAATTATTTAAATATTAGTGCACCGGCAGTGAACAAGTGGGAAAATGGGATATCCTATCCAGATATAACGTTGCTATCTCCTCTTGCGCGTGTTCTGAAAATTGATGTTAATACTCTATTAGCATTTAATGAAGAATTAACAGAGACAGAGGTTAATAAATTTGGGAAAGAAGTTAGTGAAATAGCATCAAAAGAGGGTTTTGAAAAGGCTTTTGAAAGAGGAAGCGATTTAATCAAACAGTATTCAATCAGTGATGAATTAATACTCAGAATATCATCAATATTAAGGTTATTTTTAGTTGTACACCCGATGGAAGGAAAGGATAAATATGAGGGGAAAATTATTGCTTGGATTGAACTTGCAGCAGCAAGTAGCAATGAAAAGACAGCTGCTATGGCAAAGTTATCACTATCTGCAATATATAGAGACAAAAAAGATTATGAAAAGGCTCAAGAAATGTTAGATAAAATTCCAGACATGGATCTAGACACGGAGAAAAAGATTCAACAGGTACTACTACTTGAAAGCAGTGAAAAATTTGATGAGGCTTACGACGTTTGTGAATACATATTATTTAAAGATGCACATGAATCATTGGCAGCTTTATTTTTTATAATAGAGATGCTATTAAAAGAAAATAAATTTAATGAGGCAGCAGAATATACAGAGCGTGCAAAAAGTGTAGTTGAAGTGTTTGATTTAGGATTGTACCAGAAATATGAATTAGATTTATATTTAGCAAAGGAAAAGCAAGATAAAGAAAAAACTATAGAGATGATTATAAATATGGTAAACGAAGCAGACAGTATGAATAGTATGAAGTCAAAGCTATACAAGCATAGAAAATGGAAGTCAGACAATAGTTGGAGCAAAGATAAATATGAAAGCTTAGCAAAAATGAGAATTAAAAAAGACAAAAAACTTGATTTTGTAAAAGATGATCCTAGAATAAAATTTCTGCTGGAATAATACTAAAATTGATAAAGGAAAAAAGAAAAGTCACACATTGGAGATTCCATCCAACATGTGGCTTATTTTTATATATAAATAAAAAAAAAATAACTACAGCCTATTAGATGCCCTGAAATCCAATAAGGATAACATCTGATAGAGTGATTGGAGGAAATAAATATGGCAAAAGCACAAGAAACTAAAACACCTTTAGTAATGAATTTACAGTTGTTCGGAAATGCCGAACCACAGCAAGGAGAACCAACGCAGCAGCAACAAACTCAACAACCTATTGACCCAAGAGCTCAAGCGTTGGCAATCCTAGCACAAAGTCAAAGCCAAAATGGAGATTCTTCACAAGGTGCGGCCCCATTACAGGGACAACCGCCAGAAGGAACCTCTCAAGGGCAACAACCAAATCAAGCGTCAGCAGGGGAACAACCTGGACAACAGGCTCCCAATAATGCTGATGCTTTAATTTTGGGCAAATTTAAAAGTTCTGAAGAGTTAGCTAATTCTTATTCAAACTTGGAGAGAATGAATACCCAAACCAGACAAGAGTTAGCACAAGCACAGCTGGCAGCACAGCAAGCTCAAGCCATGGTTGAGCAGATGAAACAGCAAATGCAGAATATTGTTACTCCAGGACAGCAGCAACCTCAATTAACTCAAGAACAGCAAACAGAGCAATTCATGAATAAGTTCTATGAAAATCCAACAGGGACTATTCAGGAATTGCTCAAAAGTATAGTTGAGCCGCAAATTCAGCCTATACAACAGCAAATGCAGGCACAACAACAGCAGCAGGCGTGGAATCAGGCCGTAGGGGATTTTGCACAAAAAACACCTGATTTTGACCAATGGAAAGGTCAAATTGGACAGGTGTTGGATGCTAACCCTCACTTGGCAGACTTAGCAAGAGTACCGAATGGTTTAGAGATAGCTTATGCTATGGCTAAAGGACAAAATTACCAAGATCCTAGTTCCATACTTCAAAATCAGGAATTTGTAAAACAAAATATCTTAGGTAACCAGGATATTAGAAATCAGATTATTCAAGAATATCTACAGGGTTTACAGCAAGGAGGTCAAGCACCTACGGTTATATTAGGCCAGGCGAATGGTTCAACGCCAGTTGTTCCAGAGGGTAAACCTAAAGATATGACAGAAGCAAGAGCAATTGCAATGAAAATATTACAATCTTAGAATAATACTTTAGACAAGGAGTGATTGATATGCCAGTAACAATGGCCAGTGCAGATCAAGTATTAAAAATCGTATATAGAGAATTACTTGAAAATCAGTTAAATACAGAAACAGATCCATTATATAATGCAATAGCAGCAACAACGGAGGATGTAACTGGTAAGCAAGTTGTAAAAGCAGCACCTTTTGGTATCAATGGTGGTATGGGTGCTGGAACAGAAACAGGAAATTTACCAAAAAGTAATCCTAATCAATATAAGAACTTCGTTTCTGATTTAAGAAACTTTTTTGGTACACTTTCAATATCACATAAATCAATGAAGGCTTCAGCTAACAATGAAGGAGCGTTTTTGAATTTATTACAAGGTGAAATTGAAGGTCTTAAAAGGGCAGCTAAATTTAATAATTCACGTATGCTTTATGGTGATGGTGTAGGGATTATAGCCACTGCAACAGGGGCAGCTACATCTCAATTAACATTCACGGTTAACAGTTATAAATACTTAATTGAAGGTTTAACTATTGATATATTAAATGCTTCAACTCATGCTACAATAACAAACGGTTCTGCTAGAAGAATAGTTAATGTAGTAAGAAGTTCTACACCAACTATTACTATTGATACAGAGGGTGGAAATGTTACTTTAACCGGCACAGAAATAATTACAGTTCAGCAATCTTATAATATGGAAATTACTGGATTAGGAGCTATATTTAAAAACTCAGGTTCGTTATACGGAGTAGATAGAGCATCTAATTACTGGATGGTTCCGTACATGCAGTCAGCTATAGGGTCAATTGCAGATACTAAAATACAAAAAGCAATTAAATATTTAGATGATGTTACTGGAGCAAAAACTAACTTTTTACTTTGTTCTTCTGGTGTAGAAACTGCTTATTATGCTTATCTCGAATCCACTAAGAGAAATGTAAATGTGCTGGACCTAAAAGGTGGATTTACTGCTCTAAGTTATGGGAATAAACCTTTAGTCAGTTCAAAATTTGTACCTGATGGAACAATGATATTGTTGGATACTAATAAATTTAAATTCCATCATATGGGAGATTGGGAATGGCTTGAAGGAACTACAGGGGCAATATTGAATCAAATTCAAGGAACTCCGGTATTTACAGCTACACTAGTTAGATATATGGAAATGATATGCGATCATCCTGGTGGCCAGGCCATGTTAACAGGGATTAGTGAGGGCTGATTAAATTAATGGATAGGGCAGGGTTTTGTCCTTGCCTTTTTTATTTCAAGAAAGGTGATTTTTTATGTATATAGATAAATACAGGGAGGTTATAACTTCAAGCACCTGTAATATACCACAAAGATTAAGACAAATAGATAAAGGGTACTTTTTGGTGAGAAACCATTGTACAAAACAGTTTGAAGTTCATCATAGTGAGGAGATAGGAAACACATTTTGTCTATCAATACCATTCAATGAGCTGGATGAGAGAACTCTCCAAAGGGTAAGAGAGACAAGGATTGAATATATACGCAATATTATTGCTGAAATAGACAACAAAAATGAAAAGATTGAAATTGATGGTGATAAAGAACTTAAAGATGTGACACAAACAGTTGGCAGAAATATTTACAAGTATGTAAAAGTCCATGAAAGTAAGGAAACCATAGACGAAGATAGTAAATATTTTAAAAAGGCGGTGTCTTAATGCAGACCGTAAAGGATGTTTACAACGAAATTCTAAGTAAAACCAATAAACCATTAAATCTAATAACAATAAGACGTAGGATAAACGAAGCTATAGACTTCTTTAGCAGTATTTATGACAGAATGATATTGAAGTCAGAAATCACTATAAATTGCACTGATATTAATACTTACTATGATATTCCAGTAGATTATATTGGGGTATCTAAGGTATTAGATGCAGATAACAAGAAATATGATCATTTTGAAATGCTAAACAACTCTATAAAATTCAAAAATACAGGGAATTATACTCTGATAGTTACTATTAAACCAAACCTGCAGCAGACAAAAGATACTAGGCTTCTTCAAAATGAAGTTATAAATATAAATCCCTTATTTCTAAGACCTTTAATATTTTATGTACTATCTCTTATAGAAGATGATGTAAGTAAATCATCAAACTATATGAATACAGCCAATACATTAGCGCAGGAAGCTAATTTTATGGCAAAAAGGCAAGACAGGGCAAATAAAAAAAGAATACCGGCTCCACTATGGAGATAAGGAAGTGATGTGAATTGTTCACTTTTGAAAATGCTATATCTGATGTTTTAAATAGAATTGAGGAAGATCCTATAGACGAGGTTGAAGAGGACATACTCCAAGTAGTTAAAACTGGGATAAATGAAGGGTATATGCTAATTGCATCTAAATTAGATAAAAGGACCAAGGATGTTTCTTTTGATTATGTAGAGGGGTATGTACTGCCAAACGACTTTGTAGAGGAAGTGGAAGTATCTCATAATACAATAGGGCGTTTATCAGTCCTAGATTATGAAATAATAGCTAATTTACTATATATAAGGTCAAAGGATGCTCATAATGAGACTTTGACACTAAAA
The DNA here is from genome assembly GCF_045310515.1 of Candidatus Clostridium eludens. Taxonomy (NCBI): domain Bacteria; kingdom Bacillati; phylum Bacillota; class Clostridia; order Eubacteriales; family Clostridiaceae; genus Clostridium; species Candidatus Clostridium eludens. The sequence goes on from NZ_JBJHZX010000029.1 coordinate 39,449, forward strand.
TATGTTAACTATCCCGTAAGGTTAGTAGATGATACAGATGTAATTAATTTAAAAGATAGTTATTATTATGCTTTATTAGTCTATGGTTCTTATACTTATTATGCTTACAGGAGAAAGCCGGATATTGCAGCAATGCTTTTAAGCGAATTTAATATGTTAACAGGTGGTGTGAAAGATGAAACTTAGAGAAATATTCAAATTTGCATTAAATAGAGTAGGAGAACATGAAGGGGATAGACAAATAACTAACATTGTCATAAGTGGTATTAATGCAGGGTATAAAATAATTGCCATAACGAATAAAAAAACTAAGATTGCTACAATAACTGCCGAAGCTGACACACCTGTAACTCTCCCTGCAGACTTCATTAGTCTTGTTATGCTTCAAAAAGAAGGTGCTGGAGGAGGAAGATTAAGTCCTAATGATTATTTCAATGAGAGTAATATATTACTGGTAACCAACCCTGATGTGGTAGGGGATTTAACCATGTATTACAACTATATACCGGTGGATTTGGTTTATGGGAAAGATGATGAAGAGGAACCTTCTATACAGGCAGCTTATCACATTGCACTGGCTTCATATGCAGCCTATTATTACTTTATGTTTAAGAAAGAGCTTAATGCAGCAACTATGTGCCTGAGTGAATTTAATGCAATTACAGGGCTTGCAGAAACAACAGAAATGAATAGCAGCCAACCAAACTCACAATCAACAAATAAAAAATAGAGAGGATGTTATAAATGGCAAATTTGATTCATGTATATCAAGGATCTGTAACAAGTGGAGGAACTGATGGAATACAGGTATCTGAGGGAACTGAAACTTCACCAATAATAGTAGGTCCTCTTAATGCAACGAACAATGAAGAAAGTGCAGCAATAAAACTAGCAATAAGATGTGATGCTGGATACAATACGTCCGGTAATACTGTAATAACCCCCACGGGGACAACGGCAGACAAATGGGCCCTAGCACCAGATAATGCAGGAGTGGCAGGAAGCTTCGGAGCATATGGATCAGCTCTTACCATATCAAGTGTAATAGGTACTACAAATACAGTGTTCTGGGTAAAAGCAAAGGCTGTAAGTACAGAAAGTCCATCCAATGATACAAGTGTGGATTTAGTAGTATCTACAGCAGTAAATGCAGTTTAGCCACTAACTTACTTGTGGCTGGATTGGAGGTGAAATATAATTGTCTCAATCAATAAGTAATTTAGCAGTGGGCGATAAGATTAAACTTGGTAATTATCAGGTTGAATCTGAAACAGAAGCTCCTATAGTATGGGTAGTTGCAGATAAAAACCATGATGGTTATCCTTCAAATTCAGTAACCCTGGTAGCAGAAAAGATAATTGATTTAAGGGGGCTTGATGCGGGAGAAGCTGGAAACGCAGATAGTAACAGGGTATCCGGTGGCAATAATAGGTATAGAACGTCAAACTTGAGGCAGTGGCTGAATTCTAATGGTGCAGCAGATGAATGGTTTACACCACAGAATTTGACAGATGGTACAACAGATACAAATAATCATGATGCCGTCCCAATTGATTCAAATTTTTATCAGGCAACTGGGTATGCTTCTAAGAAAGGATTTTTGAATTGTTTTAGTGGGAGTGAATTGAGTAAAATATTGAACACTGACCTCATAGTAGTAAAAAATACTGTAACGGATGGTGGAGGCAGCGAAGTTATAACTGATAAAATATTTTTATTGTCTACTACTGAAGTTGGCCTTGCAGATGAAAATGGTATCGCAGAAGGAATTGTGCTGTCTCTATTTAGTACATCTTCTAATAGAATATCTACTCTAACACAGCAGGCATTTTCAAATACTAAAAATGGCAGTGGCTCTAAGCCTTCTATAGTCACAAATCCCTGGCATTGGTGGGTAAGAACACTAGTTGGTGGTACTTCTTATGTATCCCGTATGGTTAAAGAGAACGGCTCCCTTGATGGTACCCCTGCTAAAGTAGGTGAGGCTGGACTTCGCCCTGCTTTAAATATAGATAATACTGTCCTAGTATCAGATACTTTAGATTCTGATGGGGCTTATACATTAATTTTACCTATATCACAAGCAATAAACATAGATACTAAAAGAACATCAATTCAATCAGTAGATACACCTATTGATTCCAAAAGGGTTATTGGAAACAGTAAAGCTATAATGGTAGACACTAGAAGGATTGTAAATCCTGTTCAAATTATTACAGCAGATACTAAGAGACAAGTTTTTGGAACAGTTACAAATAAATTCGATACTTTAAGAAATCTTAAAAAATTAGTAACAATATTAATTGATACAAAAAGGAAGGTACTTCCATCACAAACTATTAATATAGATGCCATAAGAAAAATTAAAGTAATTCAAACTGCCAGTATAGATACCAAAAGAATTAATCAGTTTATCCAAAATTTTAGAATAGATACCAAAAGAATAGCTTTGTTTTTTAATTTTACAAATAAAGCTATTAAAAAATGTGATCTCCAAATGGATTTAATGTATGCTGCTGCCAACGATCCTATTAAAATAACACAAAATGATTTCGGGGCGGTTGTTTTTAGCATCGCCATAACTGCAAATGGTGAAAGTGTTAATTTAATAGGGAATTCAATAAATATTGTTATTGATAATAAAAACAATGTGGGTATTTGTAATATAGTAGATGCCATAAATGGTGTAGTTGAATACAAACTAACACAAAAAGATACGGCCATATTAGGTGTACATCAATTTGCACTGGAGTTAATTACAGCAGACAGCAGAGTTACAACCGAAAAAGCAAAATATACCGTAATAGCAGATTTAAATTCATAAAAAGGTGATGAATTTATGAGTGAAGAAAGTTTATTGAGTTTTAATTTTTCTAATGGAATAAATGAGTATAAAGATGAAACTCTTTTAGATATAAGTGAAGCAAGTGCAGGGCAAAATGTGGACATAGACAGTGGTATTCTGTCTACTATAAAGGAACCTTCAATTGTTTTATCTCAAAGTAATATAGCTAGGCTTGCTAAATTTTTCAAAGATGGCAATACAACTTTAATGCCTCTAACAACTAATTCAGATTATTTGAATTATCAAGTTGGAGATAAGGAGGTAATGCTCCTTGGAGACGGTGTTAATCCAGTTAAGGTGTATGACGGAAGTTCATATAGGAACCTCGAAAGCAGGAGAATAACAGATGTTACCACCCTTAATATACCTCCACTTGAATCCTCAACAATCGTGAGAATAGGTGGGGGTAGCAAAGAGAATTCAATTAAAGTACAATGTTATCCTTCTGTAAACGCAGGAAATGCCATGTATATCAAAAGGTCAAGTACAAATAAACCATATAATTGTGGGGATCCATTCCCCTATGATGCCATAGTATATCCTAGTGAATCTGATATACTGGAAGTTTATGTTGGAGAATACATTACTTTGTTTGAAAAAGGTACTGTTATTGGCACAACTAAATATTCTTATCCTGTAATCATTGAATTTTTCCAATTTCCCGTTACAGAAGATATAATCTCAAAAAATGTTACAGTACCTGAGACTTTTACTGAAGAGCCTGTACCAAAAGGCGGCATGATTGAACTAAACCATGAAAGAGTGTGGCTTGCAGGTGACGTAGATTTTCCAAACAGAGTGTATTTTTCTAAAGACTTAGATATAGATGACTGGACCATACCTATTGATGAAGCTGAAGCCAATCAGCATGGAGGATTAATAGATGTTCCTACATGGGATGGGGGTAAAATTATAGGTTTAAAAGTTTTATTTGGAGATTTATTCGTATTTAAAAATAAAAATATCTTTAGGATATTTGGCACATATCCCGGCAACTATGAATTGGAGCAGGTATGCAGCACCACAGGGGCAATATCTGACAGGAGTATAGTATCAGGAACATCTGCAGTATACTTCGCAGCTAAGGATGGAATATATGCCTTTAACGGCTCTACTGCAGCACTTATAGGTCAAAAGATTAAAAATACATGGAAATCCCTAAACCCAAATTATATTAAAAATGCGGTAGGAATTTTTTATGACAATAAATACCATCTTGCTGTTCCAGAAGGAAATTCAACAACTAATAATCTTTTGATTAAATACAATACAGAGGATGGTAATTTTACATTCATAAGGGGTTTAACTATAAAGGATTTTATAGAGTTTGAGGGAAATATGTATTTTAGCAATAGCTTAGGTGTATTTAATATGTTCCAACTGGATTCCCCTGGTACTAATGGTTATGAAGCAAACTGGACAACCGGAAAGCTGAATTTTGGAGTTTCAAATGCGGTAAAGAGAACTCAGATGATGTACTTTCTAGGAAGTGGAAAAGGCCAGGTTGAAATAAGTATAGAAAATGAAAAGGGCAGGAAAAAAACTGTTAAACTTGATTTGACTTCAGCTGAGCAAATATTTAAAAAGAGAATAAAAAATAAGGGCAGAACACTTAAATTTTCATTTTCCAGTGTAAATGGTTCAAAATTTAAGTTAAAAGATATGCAGATAACTTATGAAATAGAATATGATTAATGAAAAGATGGGTTTATAAAAAAGTTTGTTGAAAATAGCTTTTTAAAAGGGCTTTAATGTGCAATTAAGTAGTAAAGAATGAATTTTGAGATAAAGTTTAACTAAACTTTTACTCTATTCTCTGGAATTTCCTATGTTATTAGTAAAAATACATTAAAGCTATAATAAAACTGTAAAGTTAAAAAACAGTTATGAAAAACATGGGTTAAACAAGTACTACAAAAAGATAATATAAAATTTACTGTTTTAATAGAAATTTAATATATTGTATAATTTAAAACTTGTATAATTTGTATTAGAAAGTATAGGGGGACAGTATATTTATGAAAAAATACAAAATAACTAAAAAAAGTAAAAAAAATAAACTAATAATAGTAGTAGCATTGTTATTCTTATGTCTTATTGGACTTATTGCAATGAAAAAAGTACCTAATAAAGAATCAAATAGAATAAAAACTAATGACAAAAAAGCAGAAAAGTATATGAACCAGAGAGAGAACAAAGCACAAACTGGTACTACAAAAGATTTAGGTGAATTTAATCCATATAAATCAGACGGAAAGAAGGTAGTTTATTTAACTTTTGATGACGGACCTTCCACGAATAATACTCCTAAAATATTAAAGATATTAAAAAATTATAATATACAAGCTACATTTTTTTTAATTGGACAAAATGCAGAAAAGAATAAAGATATTGTAAAAGAAGAAGCTGCAGAAGGTAATTCAGTTGAGAATCATACTTATTCCCATAATATGAATTACATATATTCAAATCCAAAAGTATTTATAAATGATGTAAATAAGTGTAATGGAGTATTAAAATCTATCTTGGGAAATAATTATAATTCAAAGCTCATAAGATTTCCAGGGGGGTCTTTTGGCAGAAAATTAAAGCCATTTAGAGAAGAAGCAGAAAGTAATGGATATCGTTATATTGATTGGAATGATTTGACGGGGGATGCTGACTATAATGGAGTACCTACAGCCAAACTAGTTAGTACTGTAAAGCGATATGCTAATCAAAATCATCTAGTTGTATTGATGCATGATGCATCTACTAAAGCTACTACAGTGCAAGCACTTCCTCAAGTAATAGAATATTTTAAATCACAAGGATATATGTTTGAAACATTAAAATAAAAGATAATGCTGATAAATTTTTATCAATTATTTTAAAATATAATTTAAAAGTTGAAGAATGTATGATTTTGTAGGTATTTAAATCACTTAAAATTTTTCACCAAATTTACGTATTGGCTTATTCTGAACTGGCTAAATGAGCATCATAAACGTAACCTATATTACCCTTATAATGAATTTTAATAAAAGAACCAGTATAACAATCATTAGTATCAACATTAACTATATCACCATAATATAGGATTCCTAAAACTTTTGAGTCTGTATTTGGTTGGCTCCTAATGCATGTGTTGTTGTTTTTACAGTAAAATGAAGGAGCTAATTGAAGCTGTGATGTTTTATTTGAATTATCGGATTGTATAATTTTAGAACTATATGGCTGATTCATAGTATAGTTATTTTTTATACTTGTGGGTGCGGCTGATATGTTATGTACTAATAGCAAAAAGCTTAATATTAAAATACTCTGCACTATTTTAAAATTTTTTTTCACAAAAGTTATCTCCTTTCTAAATGAAATATCTCTAATAAATGTAATATATTACATAATTTTGCAAAAGTCAATACTTAATACAGATTAAGAGATTATGCAAACAACATTTAAAAAATTTCTTTTCGGGTATAATGTCCAGAAAAGGATAAAATATGAACGATGCTCTTTAAAAATAGAAATATTTATGTTTTCCACAGAATATGTGGTATATGTATGTTATGATTTCTATATAAGTTAAAACTGCAGATTGTAACGGAGCAAATTTATATATAGTAAACACTTGGAAAGGGTGATAAATTAATGAGAGAAATCCTACAACTTAATGCAGATAGATTTCGGGGTTTTGCTGATGTTTATGATAATGCAAGACCTAAATGTCCTAAAAAAGTTCCAGAAATAATACTCAAATACTTAGGGAATAATCCATCTCTTATCGTAGATCTGGGATGCGGAACAGGTCTTTCTACAACAATTTGGAGTGGGATAAGTAATAAAGTTATTGGAATAGAACCAAGTGCTGATATGATTCAAATAGCAAGAGAAAAGGTAATTGATTTAAAAAATGTAGAGTTTGTTTCTGCATTTTCAGACAATACGGGTTTAGAAAATTGTTGTGCAGACATTATTACATGTTCTCAATCATTTCACTGGATGAATCCAGAAACGACTTTGAGTGAGGTATCAAGGATATTAAAAAAAGGGGGCGTTTTTGCAGTTTATGATTATGACTGGCCACCTGTATGTAATTGGAAAGCAGAGCTCGAATATTATAAGCTTTTTCACAAGGTGAAAGAAATTGAGTCTACACATCCAGATGTTAAGGATAGCTTTAAGCGATGGGATAAAGGCAGACATCTTTTAAACATGAGAAATAGTGGGAATTTCCGATATGTAAGAGAGATAGTTTTTTCAAATTCTGAAGTTTGCAATGCACAAAGATTTATTGAAATGGCCCTAAGCCAGGGAGGACTACAGGCTATTATGAAAGTCAATATAGATGAAATTAATTCTTTTTTGCTTTCTTTCCAAAAGAGAACTCTAGAAATTTTGGGTAATAGTGAATTTGAAATAGACTTTTGCTATCGTATGCGTATTGGGATAAAGTAGGGTTATAGTAATTCACAAAATTCCTGTTTAACGTAATAACTAAAAAACGAACAATTTACAGGACACTGTATTATTCAATTGAATTTTACGGTGTTTTTTACATTGTATTTTAAAAATTCTAGGTTACAACACAAAATTATTTTAGTGTAACTTTTTATAAAGCTATACAAGGAGTGGTTTTTATATGGATTATTCAAGAAAAAATATAAATGGAACTAGCTCGGTAGACATAAAAAACATAAATGATAATTTCAAATATTTATTTATGAAAATATATGAAAAGGTAACTAAGACAACAACCTCTGCTCCTACTGAAACAACTCAGACAACTCCTACGTTGGCGGTTGACGAACCAAATCAAACAGCAACTTATGCTTATTTTGCTGATGATCCTGTAATAAACCTTCCAGTTCTATAGGTAATAAATGATGTTTGATATTTTAAGTGTAAAATATGGTGATTTAGGATGCCGGCCTAATGGAGGACATAGCCAATACTATTATTTTGAAGTAACTGATTTAGGAGCTAATGCAAATTTTAGATTTTCTCCTCGGCTATCCATTCCTATACTATGTAAACGAAACGTAAGAACATTAATTGGCAATGAAGTTTTCGAAGAACTTGGGTGTAGCTCTCCTACAGGAATTGCAAAGGTCGATATGGCCGCATTTTGTAATTATCCCAGGTCTTGGGTTCCGTATTATGAGATTGAAGCATATTCAGATACAGGTGTTATGGGAACATTTGCAAGTGCTTATTTAGGAGGTGTATATGCTAGAGATTCAGGTGCAGGCGAACTTGCTTTACCTAATCTTTGGATATCCGCATATGGTTGTGATACAAGTACAGAGCTTACATTACTTCAAAGGAATGCAAGCGAGAATAAATTTATACCATATTATTCTGATACTACAAACAAATATTTTATAACTGGAAACTTAACTTCTGGTACCTGGAATAAATGCGGGTTTGAAGTACCAAATATTAAAATAGAAGGGTATTCAACAATACGTCATGGAGTGTCTGAAACTGCTAATGGTGAAGTAACTATAAATGATAAAGTATTCCATTTGTTCAAAGGTGGCTATGAATATATTGGCGGCCTTTTTGATAAATATGGTGCGTGGTATAAAAGTGATGTAGGTATTGATTTTGATGAAGATAATGCTGGTAGTTGCGGTGGTTACTATGTTAATAATGATGGTAAAATATCTTCACCTATTTATGTTTTAGAGTACAAAGTTATAAAAAGACCGACCTTTTCTGGTGTTTTAGATGATATTAAAAAGCCAATAGGTATTTCAACCCCTGATTACAATAACGGAATTTTACTCAATACATCCATACATATTTTGTGGATTAACATTAAGTTGTTTATCATGAATTGGTATGAATATATTGGGCAGACAGAAGAGTTCATTAAAAGTACAGCTGCAGACATATATTTGGATAAAGATTGTTATTATTATAGCCTCTATCCAACGGTAACTCTTACTACAGATGAACAAAACCAAATAGAAATTTTAGAAAAAAACAATAAAATACAAAATGGTAAATATAGATACTTTACTAGGAAAGAATACAATGCAGTGGTAGAACACATAAATAGCATTATAGGTTCCAATGTGCCTAAGCTTGATGACTATAAAACAGCATTAAGTAGTAAGCATTTTCAGGATATGATAGATGCCATTAACACTTTTAGTTCAAACTATGAATATGATTTTAGGATTTATTACAGAAATAGAAGTAATGCTGAAGGAGATATTCCGGGAGATAAACATTGTATAGAGTTTAAAGCTGGAGATGATTCTAGTATTTCATATGAGAATAAGCAGGTGGATGTTCCGTATGTTAAACTATATTAATGAAATAAGGAGCTGATATTATGGCAGGATATACAACATATACGGGGTTAGGCAGTGTTACACTTCAAAATCCTCTTACAAGGGTTTTGTCAGACAGTGAGTATCAAGCCAAAGCCCAGAATCAATATGATCCTTCTTACAATTTGAAAGTTACGGGATTAAGAAATGCTTTAACAAATAATCTATCAAACTTAGAAAATTCAAAGGGAACAATTGTGGCCAATTATGATAAATCTGTTGCTAACCAAAATTTAAATAATAAGATATCCAAAAATAATTTAAATAATGACGCTTTAAATAGAGGTCTTGGCAGAAGCTCTATAGTAACAAGTGGACTAGCACAGGCAGATGTTATAAATAATAGGGCACTGGCAGGGATACAGACAGACAAGGTAGCTGCCTTGAATAATTTAGCACTGCAGCAGGCAAATACAAGTTCGGAAGAACAGAATCAGGAAAATACCATGGCTGCAAATAGATTAGATGATTTACAAGCCCTAGCAGATAAAATGAAAAATACGGACCTGGATAGATATGATAATGAGCTATCAAATAACAGAAATTTTTATATGCAGCAGCTTAATTATAATAATCAAGTAGGACAGTTAAATGACAGTAATTATTGGAAAGGCATAGACCAGAGTAACTGGCAAAAGATTTTTGATAATAATAACTACTGGAAGGGTGTAGAACAAGGTAACTGGCAGCAAGAATTTAATCTAAACAAGGCTAATTCAAATTTCAATAATGATTTAAATTTGAAGAAGTTTAATCTTGACGCAGACAATTCTCAGTTTAATAATAATTTAAATTTGAAGAGTTACAATACGTCAGCAAATGCAATCAACGCCAGGATATCAAATGCTGCAGCAGATGTTTTCGGCAGTGTATATGATGCGTCTAGTAATAAAAAATCTTTAGCAAATTTAACAGGTAGTAGAGCAAGAATATTAACAGAACTTTCAAATGCAGGTATGAGTTATGCGGAAGCTTTGGATTTTTATTCGAAGATGTATAAAAGTTTAGGTGGAAAATAATAATTCTATTCTAACAAACACAAAAGGAAGTGGTATTAATGTTTAAACTACCAGAAGGGCATCTTGTTAACAAAAAAAAGAAACAAGATTACGATACCTCATATGATTCAACTAACCCAATTGACATTGAGCTACCAGCGTGGCATTTGGAGGATTCTTCTAAGGATAATACTTCTGATTATGATACTTCAAGCGATTCCACTAGCCCAATAGACGTTAAATTACCAGAGTGGCATCTTGTGGATAGTCCTTCTAATAATGATAACAGTGATTTAGGGAAATACGGTGATATGTGGGAAAGCATTCCAAATACTACTACAAGTACGCCAGGCCAAACAGTAAGTAATTATGACGCCGGGACTGATAATTTAAAAAACAGTCCCGGCTTTTTTAGTAAAATAAATAATTGGCTTAATAATAGTTCTTTGGGAAAGTTCGGCAAAAATTTTGATACCAGTAATAATAATTCAAATTTAAATACTATAACAAAAGCTTTTGAGAGAAAAGAACCTGATCCAAATGAACCTTCATGGGGTGACGTACTCTCAAATTCTGCAAAATCTTCATTATATAGTACTCTTGAAGGCTTTGAGAATCTTCCAAGAGTAGCCTATAAATATATAGCTGGTAATCCGGATAATTCTGTTATGGATTGGTTGGATAACCAGCATAATTATTTAGATCAAAAAGTACAAGGCTATGAAGATAAATTGAAAGATGTTGATCCTTATTCCTCTAAGGGAACCGCCAAATTAGCAATAGAAGGAGCTGGTCAGGTTGCTACTGTATTTTTACCAGGTGGTGCTTTAGGAAAGCTTGGGAAAGTTGCAGGACTAGGAGAAAAGGCAGTAACAGCACTTCAGATGTTGCCTTTTGCTGAACAGGCGGGAGGTAATTATGCTGCCCAAGCAGAAAAGGAAGGTGCTACAACCGGCCAGCAATTAGCTTATGGATTAGCTGGTGGTGCCTTGGAAGGTTTGACCGAAGCTATACCTTTTAAGGGAATATCTAAATTAATTGGTGGCAATGCAGCAGAAGGCTTAATAAATAATGGAGCAAACACTTTAATAGGTAAATACGGGAAATTAGGTCTTGAATATATTAAAAACATAGGTAAAGAAGCAGCACAGGAGGCCATAATTGATCCACTTACAGGATTGGCCAAGAAAGCAATATATGATCCCAATATGAAATTAACTGGTGAGGGTGGAGTTTTAGACACTAGCCAAATGGCACAAGATGCATGGGGTGGAGGTGCTATGTCAATATTAATTTCAGGATTAGGTCTAGGAAAAAATACATTAAGTCATAAACTGGCAAGCCATATGATAGAGAACAATGTAGAGCCTACGCCTAAGAATGTAAATGTATTACAGAATCAAGTTAATAATGATATTCAAGCTTTTGGAGTTCCTGAGGTTAATAATAATGAAATGTCTCAAGCTAATTCAATACAGCCACAAGAACAATTTATCAATACCTTATCTGATACAGACACAACTATAAATACTGGTGAACAACCTACTATGACACCAGAAAATGCTACTCAAATAACGCCACAGAAAGAAGAAACCGTACCTAGTAATATAAATATACCTGAGGCAAATAATAGCTCTGTAAAAGTCCATGGAGAGGAAATAAAGGAAGCTTTAATTACACCCCAAACTATAGAACCAGGACAGAAGTATAGCCTAAAAAATCTAGGTGATGTTATCATAAAAAATAATGATGGTAAATTAATAACAGCACAGCATAAAAGTGGCCAGGATATCAAAATAGGGATTGATGGCTTTAATAATTTAAATCCTCAGTATTTAGGTAATACCATTACTTTAAATGGCCAAGAAGTACCTTCAGACAAAGAAAATAATGTTGAGGATGAAATAAAAAATAGCTCAGAGCCAGCGACCCAAAAGGTTAATGATAGTATAGCGAAGATTAAAAATGACGAAATTCCAGATAATATTAGGAAAATACCAACCAGATTAATAGGTGTTAATCCTCAAAGGTTCCAGTTTAAAGAAGATATGAATTCCAATACAGGTACTAGTAATGAATTGAAAGGGACTGATACCTTTGACCATACTAAAGCAGGAGTTGTTACTATATGGCAGGATAGGAACGGAAAGAACTGGGTAGTAAATGGTCATCATAGAGTAGAACTAGCAAACAGGACTAAAACACCATATGTTAATGCTATGGTACTTAAAGAAAAAGAAGGCATAACTGATAAGCAGGCAAGGGAAATTGGAGCACTTCAGAACATAGGAGAAGGTAAAGGAACATCTAAAGATGCAGCACAAGTCTTTAGGGATGGCGGCTATAATTTAGATGATATAAAGAACTTAGGGTTATCTACTACAGATAAATTTGTTAAACAAGGCTATAATATATCTAAACTAAATGACAGAGCTTGGAACAAAGTTGTAAATAAACAGATAAAGGATAGTCAGGCTTCTATGATTGGAGAAGCGTTCCCGGCAGATAATGAAAAAAATATAGCTAATCAAAATGCTGCTGTGGATTATATTCAAAGTGAAGGACATGTTTCAGACCAGGAATTAAAAGAGGCTATAGACCAGATTAAAACTGCTCCAGTTACAGGCCAGCAAATAGATATGTTGGGTGGTTCTGAGTTTATAATGAAAAATAACTTTAAGAACAAAGTAAAACTCATATCTAAAGTCAAGTCAATTCTAGGAAGTGAAAAGTCAGCTTTTAGTAATGTTTTAAACAAGAAAAAAGCAAGTTTGCTTAATGAAAAAGGTAATGTGCTAAATGATACGGCCAATAAGAAGCAATTAGATTTAGTAAATCAGGGGTTGTTATTAGTAGACCTTGGGAAAAATAAAGCAGGCGATCCTATTAATGATATATTAAATAACTATGCAATTAAGATAGAACAGGGCATGAGCAATACTAGGGCAGCAGAAGGAGCTAGTAAAGAAATAGTAGATCTAGTGGATAAGGGCGATTATTTAAACAAATTAAACAATAATCAAATAGGAGGCCAGCAAAGTTTATTAGGAGGTTTAAGTAATGAAAAACAGGGACAAGGTGTTACTGGCAACAAAACTTCAGGAACAGGAGCTGGAGTTCAGGAAGATGCAGCAAAGGAAACAGCAGAAGGACCGAAACGAGAAGAAAAGAACCTGATCTCCCGTGTTAATGCTAATAATATTAGCCCCTCCATGAACGCCCAAGACGCGTTTGATCAAGTTCCTAATAATAGTATATTAAACAAGAATGATAGCATCAATAATACTGAATCAATTACAGGAAATTCTCAGGAACAAACTAAAGGAGATTTAGCTCAAACTACACCTGAACAGGAAAAAAAGATTCAAATTTTAACTCAAAGATCGGAAAAATTAGGACACGGTAAACCAAAATTTTTTATTAATAAAAATGGACTAATCCTAGTAACGAGCAAGTCTAAAAGCAATGCTACTATGAAACATACTATCTTTAGAAATGGAAGAACTAGCACAGGACATTTAGGGAGTAAAGAAAGTATTTTTTTGGAAGTTAAGCCTGGCATAAATTCAATGGATAACAATACATCTTTAAATAATAATCCCACTATATCCAATAAGACAATGTGGAAGAAGCCTTCTGTAACTGCCAATGACAGTACCAGAGGTACTTCCCTGACATTAGACGTCCAAACAACCGGGTACAGCCTGAATCCTTCCACTAACAATAGTATATCTAATAAAAATAATAATATCAATAAGGCTAAAAAGAAATCTACTGACACAAAAGCCTATATTGCACCAGATAGAAAAACTTTAAATAGTAGTGGTACAGGTGAAACATTACCTAGAAAACAAATTATAGATAGCCTTATAAAAGAATTAGATATACCAACTAGAGTTGGGAGAATGAATAAGCGCAGAGCATCAGGAATATACAAAGAACGGCCTGAAGTTATAAGGACTAAATTAGCTGAAGATATACCAACTTTATCTCATGAAATAGGCCATCATCTTGATAAGTTATACAGGATAAATGATTTAGTTAAAAATAATTCTAAATTTAACAAAGAAATTATGGATTTAGGAGAAGAGCAAGCCAAGTTACAAAAACTAAATACTGAGGAACAAAGAAGTGAGGGAATAGCTGAATTCGTTAGAAAATATCTAACCGGTGAGGATTTAGGTAATGTTACATTTACCAATATGTTTGGGAAAATATTAGACGGAAAACTAATAAAGGCACTTAACATTTTTAGAAAGCACTATATGAAATATCAAAATGCTGATGCAGGCAATAGAGTTTTAGCTCATGTAGATTTTGGAGACAGTAGAAAAACTATTAAAGAAAAGGCGCAAGAAAAAATACAAGATGTTAAAAACACTAGCTTCGATAAATTTTACACTACTTGGGTAGACGAGCTAAGACCATTAGAGAATCTGGTCAAAAAGGGTACAACTAAAAGTATATGGAGTGATCCTTTTAGAATGGCCTGGTTGTTTAGAGGTTGGAGTGGTAAAGCCATAGGAGCTATTAAGTATGGAGTTTACAACTATAATGAAAATGGTAGGCTTATTGAAATGTCAAAAGGTTTGAATGAAATATTGAAACCCATAAAAGCAGATGATATGGACAACTTTAGAAAATACATTATAGCAAAAAGAGTTATTGAAAAAGAAGAACAGGGCATAAGGACTGGGTTTGATTTAATGGATGCAGAAAAGGTAGTTGAAAAATATGATAAAAATAAAGAGTTTGTAAAGGCTCATAAAGCGCTCCAAACTTACCAAGATTCTATACTTAAAAGACTTGTAGATGGCGGTTTAATGAGTGAGGAGCAATACAACAAAATAAAGGAACTCAATAAAGACTATGTACCATTCTATAGGGTTTTAGATAATGAAGAAGGTACTAGTAAATATACAGGAAGTACCTTTGGTAATATTAAAAGTCCTGTTAGAAAAATGAGAGGCAGCAATGCTAGTATAGTTGACCCAATAGAGAGTATAGTTAAAAATACTTATTATTTTACTAACCTAGCTGAAAGAAATTTAGTATCACAGAGTTTAGTCAAATTTGCAGAAGAAAATGGGGGGATGGGTAAATTTGTTGAGAATGTAACACCTAAATTTTCAGTAACTAAATTTGAACTGAGTGAAATTAAAAGTTCACTGGAAAATGTAGGTTTTGACATTGAGGATTCTGACATGGAAGAAACAGCGAAAATATTCAGGCCGATAATGCGAGGTAATGCTTCAGAAAATATTATAACGGTATCTTTTAATGGAAAGCCTAAATTGTATCAACTAGAACCTGATATATACCGGGCAGTTATGGGACTGGATAGAGAGAGTAGTAATTTAATATTTAGAGTTGCCAATCTTGCTACTAAAACATTAAGGGCAGGGGCAGTTTTAAATCCTGAATTTGCATTTAGAAACTTAGTTAGAGATGCATTGGGGGCCACTGTATATTCAAAATATAATTTTATACCTGTACTAGATACTATAAAGGGTTTATCTCATGTGCTGAAAAAAGATGAAATGTATCAATTATGGCTAAATAGTGGGGGTGCTCAAAGTGATTTCATATCTATGGATAGAGATTATTTGGCCAAAGGTGTAAAAAATGTTTTGTCTAGAGGCAAACCAAAGGAAATATTAGTAGACTTTTTAAAGAATCCATTAGAGCCTCTTAGGTATCTTTCATCATTATCAGAAGAAGCTACAAGGCTAGGACATTTTGCTAAAGGGTTGAACAAAGAAGGTAATTCTAGAGAAGGAATATCGGAAGTAGGATTAAGTACAAGAGATTTAACAACAGACTTTCAAAGAAGTGGGACGGCTGGTAAAAATGCTAATAAACTAATTGCTTTTTTTAATGCTACAGTACAAGGGCAGGATAAAATGATAAGAACATTTAGAAATCCTAAGACCAGAACAGCAGCTTTAATCAAGGCTTTAGTGAGTATAACTTTGCCATCATTAGTATTATGGGCTATGTATCATGATAATGATAAAATTAAAGAACTTCCACTATGGAGAAAAGATTTATTCTGGAATATACCTACCCAAAATCATGTTATAAGTATCCCTAAGCCTTTTGAATTGGGTATAATATTCGGCAGTTTATCAGAAAGAATTTTAGATCACTTTAAAAATGGTGATCCAAAGGCTATGAAATCATGGGCAAGTGACTTTTTAGGAAATATGCTTCCTGGAGGAATCCCTGCAGTAGTTCAACCTATGGTCGAATGGTGGGCAAATAAGAGTTTCTTTACTGGACTTCCACTTGAAAACGAAGGAGATCAAAGTCTTCCGGCTTATCAAAGATACTCAGCTTCTACTTCTTTATTAGCAAAAAACTTAGGGAAATTTGCATCCAACTTTACAGATGGTGGCTTATCTCCTAAGAAAATAGATAATACATCCAGGGATATACTGCAGGACTTGGTAAGTATGCTGTAAATGCCATGGATACTATTCTAGGTGCTAAAAATGAAAAACCAGCAAGTTTACTAGAACAAATTCCAGGTGTAAGAGGATTTTTAGTTAATCCATATTCACAGCCACGAACTATTGATGATTTTTATTCACTGAAAAGTGATATAAATTCAAAATACCAGGAAGCAGTTAAAAAGTTCAAAGCTGAAAATCCTGATATATCCGATAGTGACTGGAGCAGAGCTTTAAGAAACGATATTACGCCTATTGAAAATCCTGAAAAGGAAGTAATAAGTTTACCTGACGAACTCTCTCAATTACACAAGCAGCAATATGAGTATAATAAAGCATCACAATATTTAGGTGATGTTAGGAAACAAGAACAGGACATTTACGGAGACGATAGTTTATCTGCTGCAGTTAAGCAAGGGAAAATTAATCAACTTCAATTTCAAGCTGTTCAATATATAAAGCAATTTAATAGTACAGGAAGTGCAGGTGCTACAGAAAGCGATAGTACGGAAAGTACAGGATTTGGGAGTTCATCTTTTGGTAGCAGTTCTTCCAAAACCACTACTAGAAAATCAACGTATTATAAACGCAAGTATTAATAGAATCAGAGTTTGGTTTTTTAACCAGACTCTTTTTTAATATAATCATTGGAGGTATGGACATGAATACAGTAACAATCAGTATATTAATTTCTACTGCATCTATAGTAATTGCTTTTATATCCTTACTACGGTTATTTAGCAAAGATGGAAAGGAAGATACGCAAAACCTTGCCAGAATAGAAGCCAAATTAGACTTTGTGGGAGGCGATGTTAAAGAAATGAGGGATGACATAAAAATTCTAGGGGTAAACCAGACAGCAATAGGTGAACGATTAGCAAAAGTTGAGGAAAGTTCAAAGTCTGCACATCACAGAATAGATTCATTAGAAGGAAAGAAAAAGGAGGAATGATTTTATGAATATTATTCAATCAAATTTAAGCTTTAAAAGTAATATAGCTTATGGAAATAAACCTGACACTATTGTTTTACACCATGCAGAGTCCTCAAAATGCAGTGTTTATGATGTAGACCAATGGCACAAGTCTAATGGGTGGGCAGGAATAGGATATCATTATTTTGTTACAAAACAGGGACAAATTTATACTGGAAGACCTGAAAACGCAGTTGGAGCACATTGTCCAGGCATGAACGACCATAGCATTGGAATTTGTGCAGAAGGCACCTATATGAAAGAGGTTATGCCAGAAGTCCAAAAACAGGCTATTGTAGACTTAGGTAAATATATTAAGGATAAGTATAAAATAACTAAGATAGGTGGCCATAAAGAATTTTATTCAACGGATTGTCCAGGCAAAAACTACCCATTACAGGATATGAAAAATTTAATATTAAGTACAGCTCCAGTTACGCAGTCAGTCGCAGCTCCAAGATATGAAGAAACTATTCCGCCAGATCCTAATATTTTTCCGATATTAGGATGTTTTTATATTGAGAAAAGATCTGACGGTAGTATGGGCATTCACTTAGATAGAGGAAATTACATTGTTATAAGGAAAGGTGGTATTCCTGAAGTGTATTGGAATGATAACCAGGGATCCGGTGGATTTAAAAAGCTATTCTAATAAAAAAATATGGAGGTGTATACAATGAATCAGATAGTAATAAATAATATTTTAGTACCAATTATAGGTGCAGTTATAGGCACCGTAATTGAAATTGGCAGGAGGCAAATAAAAAGTTATTTGGATAGTAAGCAGGAACTTATACAAAAGCAAAAAGAGGCTGTTATACAATCTATAGGAATTGATAGATATAACAAGGATAAGCAGATTATCCAGGATGCAGTTAAAACAGTTGAGCAATTAGGCAAGGAATTTAATTGGGAAGGTGCAGTTAAACATTCCAAGGTATTGGAGCTTATAAAAGGCAGAACTGGTTTAAGTGATGATTATATCTATAACATAATAAAAGGTACTGTGCTAGAAGTAAATAATATTGTTAATGATAAATAATTTAAAAGTCTAGAATGGTGTTATAGGCTATTTTAGACTCTACTTTTGTATAAAATATTATACAAATTTTTATTTATTTGTTTAAAATACTATGCATTATGGTATAATAAGCTTAAAAGAAGCCGTTACGGTTTTTAGTTTAGAATGGATTTAGTTAATTAAAATGCACTTATGCGAGGGTGCATTTTAATTTTTTGAATGATTATTTCTATCATCATCGACAGTAATAGAAATCTCACTATTATTCTCTTGAAAGTTATTCTTATGTTTAAGTATAGCTTTTTCTTTTAGGTATGCCAGTATAGCAAAAATTACGGTTGTACCTATCACTATACCTGTTGTTGTTATGCATACCAAGGAAACAATAATAACCAGATTATCACTCACATTGTCACCCCCCTCTGCTGTCAAATTAACCGTAACGACCTCTTTGAAAGAGATAAAATTACTGGAGGGTGACTAACTAAAAACATTTTTATTCTCTTGATAATTATTATATCATAATTTCATAGTAAAAATAGTTATTGCTCCGAGAAACCGGGGCTTTCTTTTTTTATATAAAATTGGAATATTCAGCAGCAATATACATATTATTGTAGAAGTACTTATATGTAATAATTGAAAGGGGAGAGAAATAAATGAAAGTCATAGGAATAATTCTTATTATTGTAGGAATTGCTGGAATAATAGTGGGTTGTGTTGTGCGCGGCAACATAGGAATAGCTGATATAATAGGAGCTTTAGCAGGCTTAATATCAGGAATAGGATTTATTTTGGCAGACAAAAAGATTGAATTATTATCGAATAATAAGAGTTCTTAGTTTATTCTATATCGGTGGAAAGAGATCAAATATATACTTAAAAAAGATAAAAGCCCTGGTTAATTCCAGAGCTTTTATTGAGGTAATACATAATCGAGTGAGATAATAAAATATTTTTATGAGCATTAATCATTATATCCAATCTTCTATGTTTTAAATAAAAAAAGAGAGATTTTACGCTCTCTAATTCTTATTATTTATCATACCTTTCAATCATAAAACCTATAGCCGTGACAGCAACACCGATTAAAACAATCTCCCACATAATATCCTCCTATACTTGAGAAAATTTAATAATATTTATTGTGAATACAAGTTATTTCAATAGTTTTGTATATATACAATATATGTTAATTTAATATTATTATAGTAAGCATTGAAAATACACATATTGTTAATATATGTATTTAAAAACGTTCAATTGTAAAATCCTCTTTATATTTTGCCGTCAAAAATAATTCGAATTTCATAACATATTCTAAAGAGTCAATAAAATTAATTTTACTCTGAAACCGTTGAGATGCTTAGATTTTAAAATACGATCACATGTCTACAATAAATAATAATTATTTTTAATTTGAGTTTTATTTTTTATACAAAAAAATTGAAAGGATTAATGATACCCTTAATAGTATGACCAAAATTTATAAATTGAGTACAATAAATAGAAAGTAAACAATTAAAGTGTAGGATGCATAGTAATAA